>WFYP01000108.1 GCA_015490055.1 Nitratifractor sp. | reverse complement strand
AAGCTATATATTACAAGGAAATGATTATGGCACAATTTTTAGAAGCACAAAACTTAGCACTTCAAAATGTAAAAGCTACAGAGGAAAAAGAGATTATAGATTTAGAAGATGCCTTAAATAGAGTAGTAGCCCAAGATATTATTTGTATCAAAGATTTACCAACTTATGATAATTCTGCAATGGATGGTTATGCATTTAAGTATTCTGAGAGAAATAGAGATTTAAAAGTAGTGGCAACTATAATGGCTGGTGATATTCGAGAGCCTATTTTGAAAGAGGGTGAGTGTTATAAAATTATGACAGGAGCTAAAGTTCCTAGTGATGTTGATACAATAGCACAAAGAGAGATTTGCGAAGAGTCAAATGGTATAATGCACTTAACTAGCGATGTAAAGCAAGGTAATGCTATACGACTAAAAGGAGAAGAGCAAAACAAAGGTTCTGTTCTTATAGAAAAAGGAGAGATATTAACAGGTGCTAAAATAGCTCTTTTGGCAACGCAAGGTATAACTAAGGTAGAAGTGTATAAAAAACTCTCTATAGCCATTGTATCTACTGGCAATGAGCTTAAAGAGCCACACGAAGTTGCAAGTGAAGATGAAGTCTATAACATAAATGCAATAAATATAAAAATGTTACTTAAAAATTACAGTTTAGATGCTGAGTATTTAGGTTCTATTCCTGATGATTTAGAGCAGGGGGTAGAGTTTATATCTAAGCTTAAAGAGTGTGATTTAATAATAACTACAGGTGGAATAAGCAAAGGAGATGCAGATTTTACAAAGCAAGCATTTGTGCAAAATGGCTTAAAAGAGCTTTTTCATGGCATTAAAGTAAAACCTGGGCATCCAACAATGATGGGCACTATGGGAAGCAGCTTTGTAATGGCTATGCCTGGTAATCCATTGGCGGCAATAGTAAATATTATTTTACTCTCTATGCCAATAATTTTTAAGATGCAAGGTGTTAAAAATTTTTATTATGAGTCTATAACTGTTAAAAATGGCAAAGAGTTAAAGTTAAAGCCAGGAAGAGTAAATATTGTACTTGGTATTTTGGTAGATGGTAAGTTTATAGCTTATAAAAATAATAAATATGGCTCTGGTATGATTACTCCGTTAGTTGAGAGTAGCTATATAGCGATATTTGGAGAAGAAGTAAATTTAGTTAGTTATGATGAAGATATATTTGTTGTTAAAATAAATTCACAAGCAAATAGTTGTAAATGTAAATATATAAATTAACAGTATAGATATTAACCCTAAAAAATAGGGTTAATATGAGAAGTTATATCAAATCTGTAGCTTTTGTTACATTGAATTTTAAACCTATCTCTTCTTTTGAGCATCCAAGAGCAAGAGCTACCATTTGTGGCATATGTAGTACTGGTAGTTCTATATCTCTTCCTAATTGTTTACCTGCACTCTCTTGTTTTAAATCCATATTTAGTTGGCAAAGTGGGCATGGTGTTACCATTAAGTCTGCATTATTATCGATTGCATCCAATAGAGCTGTTCCACTTAATGCATTACTTGTTTCTGGTGCTTGTAAATCAACATGGAAACCACAACACTTATTTTTACTTTCGTAATCTACGCTCTTGCCCTCTAATGCTTCAATTAAGCTATCTAAAGATGTTGGTGCGTATGGGCTTTCGTGAGTATATTTTTCCATTAATTCAACTTCTTGAATCGCACTCTCTCCACCACCTTCTCCAATCTCTGAATTTGGTGCTAGTGGAGCATTATGTTTATAGTGTATATGGCTTGGTCTAAGGTTGTGACAACCGTAGAATGGTGCAATATTAAAGTGACTAAGTGGAACTTCTACCTTCTCTCTAATATTTTCTAAACCATAGTCATCTATAAGAGCATACAAGAAGTGTCTAACTGTACTTGTCCCCTTATACTCTAAACCAACTTCTGCAAGCTTTTCATTAACTTTTGCTTTCATTTCTGGGTCGTTATCTAATCTCTCTTTTGTCATAACAGTGTTAAGTTGGCAAGTGTTACAAATTGTAATCATTGGTAAGCCTAACTTCTCTGCATAGCAGATATTTCTAGCATTAAGTACTAGAGATAAAAACTCATCAAAATCTTGTAAATGGCTTGCTCCACAACAACTTGCTTCATCTAGTAGTACTATTTCAATTCCTAACTTTTTAGCAACTGCTAGTGTAGAAGATAGAAGCTCTGGTGTTGATTCTCTTGCTGTACATCCTGTGTATAATGCGTATTTTAATTGACTCATCTTCGCTTCCTTTATAGTTCGTTCTTTTGTGATATTTCGATAAGTTTTTTAATCTCATCTAAGTTTTTACTTCTTGGCATCTTCTTTTTAGCTATATCAAACGGATGCACTTTACCTGCTTTAATCATTTTAAATGCTTCGCTTAAGTGTTTAACAACGCCTAAACCTTCTGAGTAAAGAACAATATCTTGCTCATCTAAGTAACCAAATTTCTTGATAGAGCGTACAAAGCCCTCTGCGTGTTTAGTTGCAACATTTCTTTTTGCTACACCTTGCTCGAATTGCATATTGTGTAGTTTTGTAATTTTCTCTATTGGATTAACATCTTTAGGACAAGCCTCTGCACACTCGAAGCATTTTACACAATCCCAAACACCGCTTCCTAACTCTGCTGTTGTCTTTAATCTCTCTTTGCCTGCATCGTCTCTTGGATCAACTGTAAATCTATAAGCTGCTGCAAATGCCGCAGGTCCTAAGTAGTCTTCGTTTACCTCTATAACAGGGCAAGCGTAGTGACAAGCACCACACTGAATACAGTAATCTGCATCTAAGAAGTTCTCTACTTGTTCTTTGCTCATAATTGTTTCGCTAGTTGGATGTGGGTCTATTTCTGCCTCTACAAATGGCTTAACTGCTGCGTGCTTTTCCCAGAAGTCGCCTTTGTCGATAATCATATCTTTTACAGCTCTCTTTTTGCTTTGTGGCTCAAATACCAACTCATCGCCAAATAGTTCAACTAACTCCATAGCATTTTGTTTACAAGCTAGTGTTGCTTTACCATTTACTTTAATACCACAAGCTCCACAAATACCGTGACGACAACTTCTTCTATAAGAGAAAGAGCCATCGTGCTCCCACTTGATACGGTTAAGAAGGTCTAAGATTAACTCATCTTTTCCTACTTCCATCTCATACTTTTTATAGTATGGTAGGTAGTCTGTCTCTGCATTAAATCTGAATGCTTTTATTGTTACTGTTTTTTTACTCATCCTAAACCCCTTAGTACTTTCTTTCTTGTGGTTCAAATTTACCTAAAACAACATCTCCATACGATAGTTCTAACTCGTAATCTCCGCTAAATTTAGCATAAGTGTGTTTTAAGAAATTCTCATCGTCTCTTGTTGGATAGTCTTCTCTAAAGTGTGCTCCACGGCTCTCTTTTCTTGCAAGTGCACAATCTACAATAAATAGAGAGAAATCTATTATATGCCCCAACTCAATAGCTTCTTGCAGGTCTGTATTGAAAGTGTTAGATTTATCATCTATTCGTATGTTTTGATATCTATTATAAATTTCGTTTAACTTCTCTTTTTGTCTGGCAAGTGACTCTTCGGTTCTAAATACACCAGCATCCATAGTCATACTATGTTGTAGCTCTGCTCTAAGTGCTGGAACTCTTTCATCTCCATTATTCGTTCTAATTTTCTCTATTTTAGCTATTGTATCAGCAGCTTCACTTTTATCGGCAGGAGCTAACTCGATACTTTCTAAATCTTTAAGCATAGATTCTCCTGCAACTCTACCAAAGAATATAGCTTCTAGTAAAGAGTTCGCACCTAGACGGTTTGCCCCATGTACACTTACACAGCTACACTCACCAGCAGCGTAAAGTCCCTCTACAAACTCTGTTGGAGATTGTCTTACCTGACATCTTTTATTTACAGGAATACCACCCATAGAGTAGTGAGCAGTTGCAGCAATCATAATTGGCTCTTTAAGCATATCTTGACCTAAGAATGTAATTGCAAGCTCTCTAAGCTCTGGAAGCTTTGTTAAAATGGTCTCTTTTGGTAGGTGAGTTAAATCGATATATACTGCATCTTTATTTGGTCCCACACCTCTACCTTGGCGAATCTCTTCCATAATTGCACGGCTAACAACATCTCGGCTTGCTAGCTCTAATGCATTTGGAGCATACTTCTCCATAAAACGCTCGCCTTCAGAGTTAAATAGTCTTCCACCCTCTCCACGAGCTGCTTCAGAAATTAAAATACCACTTCCACCTAATCCACTTGGATGGAACTGTACAAACTCCATATCTTCTAGTGGCAACCCGCGTCTTGCAAAAATAGATAGTGCATCACCTGTATTAGCGTGGGCATTAGAGTTAATACTATAAGCTCTACCATATCCACCAGTTGCAAACATTGTAACTTTTGCATTGAAAATAGCTGGTTTACTTGTTCTTAAATCGTAAGCTACTACACCTTTTGCTTTGCCATCTTTATATAAAACATCTGCACAGTACCACTCATCAAAAACTTCAATACCTGCTCTAAAAGCTTGCTCATACATTGTTTGAAGTAGTGTCAAACCTGTTCTATCTGAAGCATAACAAGCTCTTGGCTTACTCTGCCCACCAAAAGGACGACGAGCAATTTTACCTTCGTCATCTCTTGAAAAAATTGCACCCATTCTCTCAGCCCATCTAATAGTCTCTGGAGCTTTTGAACACATAAGCTCAATAGCATCTTGGTCGCCTAAATAATCACTACCTTTTACTGTGTCAAACTCATGTAATTCTGTAGAGTCATCTTCTCCTAATGCTGCATTTATTCCCCCTTGTGCAGCACCTGAATGGCTACGAAGTGGGTGTAACTTAGTAATTACAGCAACTTTTTTGCCTGCCTCACTTAACTCTTTTGCAGCTGCAAGTCCTGCAAGTCCTGCACCTACAATTACTGCATCGTACTCATATATTTTTACATCTTCTAGTTGCATCCAATACCCTTAAGTAAATTTTGTTCAATTATATAATGTGGGTTATATAAGATAGATTAATACTTATAGATAACATCGTAATTTCTACAATAAAAGTGTTAAATCGTTACAACATTAGGGCTTCTATTACTTTTCGTAAAGTTTTTCACTATTTTTTAGATATTAAGATATAATTTCAAAGATACTAAACGGAGGAATTTTTTTGGATATAGAGAGCTACTGGATAGATAAGATAAAAACAACTCATATTGGTGATGATGGTGCAGTAATAAACAAATGGGTATATGCAATGGATGCATTTTGGGAAGATACACATTTTAAAAAGGGTTGGATGAGTATAGAGCAAATTGCATATAAAGCATTTATAGTAAACTTATCAGATATGGTTGCTATGAATGCAACAGCTAAATATATGCTTATTACTGTAGCTTTCCCAAAAGATATTAAAAAGAAAAAGCTAGATAGATTAAGTTCAAAACTAAATGCTTTAGCAAAAGAATATAATATAGAAATTATCGGTGGAGATACTATAGGAAGCGATAAATTAGGCATAACAATTACTATGATTGGAACTACAAAGACACCATTAAAAAGAGACAACTTAAAAAGTGGAGATATTGTAGCTTACACAGGCACTTTAGGCACCGTTAAAAGAGATTTAGACAGACTATTTAGTGGTGAGCGAATAGAAGATAGCTCTAAATTTTATAAACCAGAGTTAAGAATAGACTTTATAAAAGCAGTAACTCCATGGCTAAGTGCCGGTATGGATATTAGTGATGGCTTATATTGCGACACCAACAAAATGTTAAAGTGCAACAACTTGTTTATGCAAGAGTTAAAAGTTATCCCAAAAGAGATAGGCGAAAGTGGAGAAGAGTACGAAATGCTAATAGCCTTTAATCCAAAACACTTAAATAGAGTAAAACGAATAGCAAAACTAACGCAAACCCCACTAACTATTTTTGGAAAAGCGACAGATAAACGGCAAGACTTTTACCCTTGCGGTTCACAACATTTTTAATTGTTATTTGTATATCGTAGGGGCAGACCTGTGTGTCTGCCCGTTAGTTCAAATAACTAAACACATATCTAATCGCAATAAAAATAATTCCAAATTAATATATCAAATTGTTTACAAATATTTACAGTTGTTTGAATGAACGGGATGACACATAGGTCATCCCCTACACATTGTGTACCTATTTTTTATCAAAATGCTGATAATCTTTATAAGAGTTAAAATCTCCGCCCCAACGCCAGCCGTGTTGTTTGAATAGTTTTACAATATAGTCATTTCTTAATATTAATGCTCTGTATGCTGAGCTGTTTGTAACTCTAGCCCTTTTTACAAACTTGCGTGAGGCTCTGTGCGAAGTATGCCCACTTCTTGTAACAAATGGGTTCTCTATAGGGTTTATATCGATTGCTTTACCGTAGCTATGTTTAGACCACTTGTTTGTACCATCTACAGGGCGACAGTTAAATGCTGAAGTGTTATCTGCCTCTATCGAAGCAAAGTCGCTGCCACCATAACTGCTAACTAAATGCATTTTTCTTATAGGGTATTTAGCGTTATACAAACCTTTAAATATACTAACTATATCTTTTGTTACAGATCTGTTTACTATAAGCTCACCAGTATGCTCTTTGCCATCAAAGCCTATATATTTAAGAGTTACAAGCTTAAGCGAACTAAGCGGAGCAGGGCACCCAGCTCTATAAGAGCCACCATTTACCATCCGCTTTTTTATCTGCGGAGTTATCGGGCTAACATTCGCACTAAAATTCGCCAAAGCAAGAGAAGATGTTAAAGCTATTAAAGTTATTAGTTTCATTATAAACCTTTTAAAAAAAATAAATCCCAATCTCTAAATCCTAAATCCTATATCCTAGCACGCTATTATATCATATTTAAAAAAAAGTGCTATAATTTATGATTATTTTTTATTCAAGGAAAAGAATGTTAATAGAATTAATTTTAGTAGGACTATTCGTAGGGGCAGTAGCTGGTTTCTTTGGTGTTGGTGGGGGTATGATACTTGTGCCAATGCTTATGTTAATAGGTTTTAATATTAAAGCTGCTATTGGTATGTCGGTCGTACAAATGCTTTTTAGCTCTGTTTACGGTTCGTACCTAAATTATAAAAAAGGTAAATTAGAGATAAACGAAGGGTTATGGGTTGGTATTGGTGGTATTATAGGTGGTGTAATAGGTGCTAGTTTTACCGACCTTTTACCAAAAGAGACTTTGCAATATATATTTTTAGCTCTTGTAATTTTTGCTCTGCTTCGTGTGGCAACAGCAAAGAGTCCAGAAATTGGAACTCAAGAGAAGAGTTTTAGTAAAATTACACTATTTATTATAGGTTTAATTATTGGTACAATCGCTATGATGTTAGGTGTTGGTGGTTCTGTTATGCTAACTCCAATATTAATTGGTTTTTTACATATGCCAAGTAAAAAAGCGGCAACAGCAGGGCTATTTTTTGTAGTATTCTCTTCAGTATCTGGTACAATTTATAAATTTTTTGCAGGCACTTTTGATAATTTAAATTTAGACTTGCATTTAGTTTTAGCCTTAGCTATTAGTGCCTCTGTTGGTGTAATACTTGGCTTAAAGATAAAAGATAAAATAAAAGACAAACATCATAAATACTCTATGGTTGTTTTATATTTAGTAATATTAATAATGTTAATTACAAAAATTTGGTTTTAGGATAGATTGATGAAAAACAGTATAAAAGTATATGGTGCGAAAGAGAATAACTTAAAAAATATATCGCTTACAATTCCAAAAAACAGACTTGTAGTAGTAACAGGCATTAGTGGTAGTGGTAAATCAACTTTAGCATTTAGTACTTTATATGCCGAGGGGCAACGCCGATATATAGAGTCTCTCTCTAGCTACGCTCGTCAATTTTTAGGGAGAGTTGGCAAGCCAGATGTAGATAAAATAGAAGGGCTAACCCCAGCTATAGCGATAGACCAAAAGACAACATCTAAAAACCCACGCTCTACAGTTGGTACAATTACCGAAATTTACGACTACTTGCGTCTGCTTTTTGCAAGAGTTGGCAAGCAACACTGCCACAAGTGTGGTAAGCCAATATCTAGTATGAGTGCAAGCGATATTATAACCGAAGTAATGCGTCTGCCAGAGGGTGCGAAGCTAGTTATTTTAGCCCCACTTGTAAAGGGTAAAAAGGGTACATTTGCCGATATGATAGATTCGCTAAGACACAAAGGCTTTGTGCGTGCAATGATAGATGGTGTAATGGTTAGGTTAGATGACGAAATAGAGCTAAGCAAAACTAAAAAACACACAATAAAAGCAGTAATCGATAGGGTAGTGGTTAAAGAGGAGAGCAAAGAGAGAATCGCTAGCGATGTAGAAAAAGCATTAAACTTAAGCTTTGGCGAGGTCGAAATAGAGGTAGCAAACTACGAAGAGGTTAGCTTAGATAGAAAAGATTTTCACTACTCAGAGCATTTAGCTTGCTTTGATTGTAAGCTAAGTTTTGAGCCATTAGAGCCAGTTAGCTTTTCGTTTAACTCACCAAAAGGTGCTTGCCCAGCTTGCGATGGCTTGGGTATTCGCTACAAGCTAGATTTAAAAAAGGTTATAGATTCAGAACTGCCAATAAGCGATGGTGCAATAAAGATACTATACGGCTTTAACAAAAGTTACTACTTTAAATTTTTAACCGCATTTTGCGAACAAAACGATATAGATACCTCTATACCATATGGGCAGTTAGAAGAGCACCAAAAAAAGGCGATACTCTATGGCTTGCCAACAAAGGTAAACTTTTTATGGAAACGCCATAAGCTTAGCCGTGAGTGGCCAGGTGTTGTAAGAATTGCACACGATATGGGCAAAGAGAGCAAAGATTTCGACGACTATATGACTGAAACAGTCTGCGATGAATGTAATGGTCACCGCCTGCGCCCACGCTCGCTAGCTGTTAAGATAGAGGGCAAAAATATAGCCGATATTATCGATATGCCAATAGAGCAATCGTATGCATACTTTGCAAATAGCGATAACTTTAGCCACTTAAGCGAGCAACAAAAGCTAATTGCCGAATCTATCTTAAAAGAGATACAAGAGAGGTTATTTTTTCTATTTGATGTTGGCTTAGGCTACATTACACTAAGTCGAGATGCCAGAACAATCAGTGGTGGCGAGGCTCAGCGTATTAGAATTGCCAGCCAAATTGGTAGTGGACTTACAGGCGTTATGTATGTGCTAGATGAGCCAAGTATTGGACTACACGAGCGAGATACAATGCGACTAATAAGAACCCTGCAATCACTTAGAGACAAAGGCAATAGTGTAATCGTAGTAGAGCACGATAAAGAGACAATTATGAGTGCAGACTATATTGTCGATATAGGACCAGGAGCAGGGCAGTATGGGGGAGATGTAGTATTTGCTGGCACGGTAAAAGAGTTAAAGAAAGCCAAAACACTAACAGCCGATTACCTATTTGGAAGAAAAGAGATAAGATATCCATCTAAAGAGAAAAGCAGAGATAAGTGGCTAGAGATTAAAAATGCAACTCTTAACAATATAAAAAACCTAAATGCTAAAATACCTTTAGGCAATTTCGTATGTGTAACCGGTGTTAGTGGTAGCGGAAAGAGTTCTTTAATTTTGCAAACCCTACTACCAACTGCCAAAGAGATACTAAACCGTGCAAGAAAGGTAAACCGAGTAGAGGGCGTAGAGATAACAGGCTTAGAGCATTTAGATAAGGTAATATACCTAGACCAAAGCCCAATAGGCAGAACCCCACGCTCGAATCCAGCAACATACACAGGCATTATGGATGAAATCCGTAAACTGTTTACCCAAACAAAAGAGGCACAGCTAAGAGGCTACAAAATAGGGCGGTTTAGCTTTAATGTCAAGGGCGGAAGATGCGAAAAGTGCCAAGGTGATGGACAGATAAAAATAGAGATGCACTTCTTGCCAGATGTACTAGTAACCTGCGACGCCTGCAATGGCACAAGATACAACGAACAAACCCTAGAGGTAGAGTACAAAGGCAAAACCATAGCCGATGTGCTAGCTATGAGTGTAGTAGATGCCTTAGAGTTCTTTAAAGCCATCCCAGCAATAGCTTCAAAGCTTAAAACCCTAACAGATGTAGGCTTAGACTACATAACATTAGGACAAAATGCAACAACCCTAAGTGGCGGAGAGGCACAAAGAATAAAGCTAGCCAAAGAGCTAAGCCGAAAAGACACAGGAAACACGCTATACATCTTAGACGAACCAACTACAGGCTTACACTTCGCCGATGTAGATAGACTAACTGGTGTACTACACCACTTAGTAGAGTTAGGCAACAGTATAATAGTAATCGAACACAACCTAGATATGGTAAAAAACGCCGACTACATCATAGATATGGGACCAGAAGGCGGAAACAAAGGCGGACAAATCATAGCCACCGGCACCCCAAAAGAGCTAGCAAACAACTACAAAGAGACAGGCAGTTACACAGGATTATATCTGGCTAAGGAGTTGGGATTAGAGGAGTAATTACATTAAATTTAAACTATCCAACCCGTAGGGGCAGACCTATGTGTCTGCCCGTTAGTTAAAATTGCCCAGCAAATACAAAACAAATTAAATATTACATCCGTTTATATTAACGGTGCGACACATAGGTCGCACCCTACAAATACCTTAATCTTCATAAATCAATAGGATTATTCTCTATATATTGCCTAATTTCATATAATGACTTTTCATTTCTAATAATATGCTCGTAATAATTTCTCTGCCAAAGTTTTTTATAGAAAGGTAAAAACTTACCCTCTTTAACACCTTTTATATAGGCATTGGTAGTCATTGTTTTAAACCACTGTATAATTTTAGATAATGGCTCGTTACTTCCCTCTAATATTAAAATAAAATG
>WFYP01000107.1 GCA_015490055.1 Nitratifractor sp. | reverse complement strand
TATATTGATGATATTGTAAATGGTATTGTTAAGGTTATTGACAATCCTGCACAACCAAATAAAGATTGGAATCCCAAAGAGCCTGATATATCTTCTTCATCTGCACCTTATAGACTATATAACATTGGAAACAATGCTCCTATTTCGCTTATGAAATTTATAGAAACCATTGAAGAGGCACTAGGCAAAAATGCAAAAAAGAATTTTATGCCCATGCAAGATGGAGATGTTATCTCAACCTATGCTGATGTTAGTGGACTCATAAATGAATTTGGCTATAAACCAAACACTACTCTAACAGCAGGAATTAGAGAGTTTGTTAAGTGGTATAGAGAGTTTTAGAATATACCAATGCCGTTCAATATCCACTTTTATTATTCTTAATAATCATAGAAATAGCTGACTTAGCTCATTCCCATCCGTCCTCGGTGGGAATGGATATATTCTGTTATTGTTGCTCTAATATTCATTCCCACGCAGGAGCGATGGGAACGAGAGGAGCAGTAAGGTAGGGAAACCAAAAAAAAATTTTGCAAAACCTAACCACTAAAACCAAAGCCTAAAAACCACACGACCTGAAAAATACCCCACATACTTAAAATATCTACTTTGTAGAAAAGAGGATACTTAAAAACTCTCTTAAGAAAAGGAGAAATTTTGCTATAATTGAAGAAAAAGGAGTAGTGGTTTTGGAAAACAAAGAGGTACATTTGGTTAAACGAGTTTCTAAAGAGTTGGGATTGACTTATAAAGAATTAGGAGATGAGATTGGATATAGTGAGAGTAATTTAAGACGTTCTGTTTCTACTAATCAACTTAGTCTACAACTTAAAAAGGCTCTTGAACTCTATTTAGAAAATGCAAAACTTAAACAAAAGGAAAAAGAAAGTAAAGAGTTAAAAGATATATTAAAAGCATTAATATCAAATTAAATACTTTTAAAGAATTTTTTATTGACTAAAAAGATATTTTTTGCTAAAATGCCAAATAACAAAAAAATACAAGGCATTAAAAATGGAACAAGAACCAATAGAAAACGCAATAGTTATTCATCCTCATCTTTTACAACGCTTTTTAAAACACGGTAAAGATTATGCTAACCTTTTAGCCTTGTATAGTTTTTATATCTATCACGCTCAACTGCAAAAGACAAATCAACCTCTAGTAACAGATGAATTTACTAGAAAAGGGATGAATTGGGCAATAGATAGAGTTAAGAGAATAAAAAAGATTTTAAAAGATATGAAGCTTATAGAGGTAGTCCAAAAAGAGAAATACTACTATGTTCATCTTTTTTTTATATATACCAAAAAAAAGATAGAAGAGATTATTGGAAAATCGACTACGAGCCAAAATAGTAAAGAGTCGGAGGATTTATCTCAAAAAAAAGCCAAAGCAGAAAAAAAGAGTGAGGAGAAGATAAAGCCAAACGTGATAAATATGTTAGATACATGGCTTGAATATTGCGATAAGAAAAAAATCAACTATGGTAAAAGCAATATAAAATATTGGGAGAAAAAACTTGAGAAACGCCTAATAATAGAGCAACAAGAGGCTATCTATAAAGCTATTAACAACAATTGGAAAGACTTCTACTTAGTGCCAATAGAAGAGTCAAAATATCATAAACTTTTAGGAAAGAGTTTGATGATAGATAAAGATTGCGATACATTGCTAAATATTGGCTATTTTAATAAAAAATATATCTATCAATTCAAAAATCTCAAAATTACTACTAATGCAAAACCTATTGAACTCTTTAATAAATATGGTTATGATAAAGCTGAAGAGAAGTCTGCTCCTATTGTTACAATAGTACAAGATAGGATTAAAGAGTTGATTAATCGGTTTTGAGAAAGAGAGCTTTATACTTCTGCATAATTGTCTCTTTGCTATAGCGTTGAATGGTTATTTCTCTTATCTGCTCTCTATCAAACTTAGTAGCCGATGCCTTTTGTATCTTTTTAGCTAAAGTTTTACAATCATGATAGGGAGCTAAAAAACCATTACCCCCCTCCTCTACTATCTCTGTAATACCTCCAAGTGATGCAAAAGCAACAATAGGAAGTCCCAATAGATTTGCTTCGAGCAAAACATTAGGAAACCCCTCCCTTTGAGAGGTAAGCAAAAATAAATCTGCTCTTTTCATATAGCTGTATGGGTTTGATTGGTGTCCTAAAAAGGTTACTCTCTCTTGGAGATTTAGTTTTGTAGTTAACTCTTTTAAAAAACTCTCCTTTTCTCCTGAACCAATAATAGTTAAGTGGTATTGGTTGGGTAGATAAGTTAAAGCCTCTAACATAAATTGGTGTTTTTTCTGTTCGCGTAACCCTGAAACACTTAAAAGATTTATCTTTGAGCTGTTAAATCTATAAGATGGTTTATCTTTAGCTAAACGCTCTACCTTTTCTACATCAATGGGGTTATTGATTAGGACTACTTTGTCTGTTTTGAAAT
>WFYP01000106.1 GCA_015490055.1 Nitratifractor sp. | reverse complement strand
GTCTTGGATTTTCAATGCATAGTGATATGATTTCTTTGCTTTAGAGTCTCTGATATATGCATAGATAAATTGATTGAAAAGGTTTGGTACTTTAAACGATTTAATGACGCAGTCCACATCCTCGATGATAGCTGTTTTTAACTCGTTACGAGCTTTGTGAATGGAGTTATCTGATAGTGCAAAAAGCTTCTGTACATTGAGAAGACTCACTTGGAGTTGTTTAAAGTGTTTGTTTAGTTCATATTTGTATGACATATTAGACCTTCCATTGTCCGGATTGTTCAAAGTACTTTTTCAGTACCAGTAAAGAGATGGTGTCTTCTCTTTTTCTATCTTTAAATTGCGCAATATATGCATGTGCATTTTTTATGATTTGTGCTGCTTCACTAATATGTGAAGAGTAGTAATCTATCTTTTCTTCAAGATCTGAGTAGTCATCTTTGAGTAAAACATAGTGATGATTTGGAATGAGAGTGCCTTCCATAAACCATGTTTCATACTTTGGTTTTGGCATAAACGCAAGAGAATTTGAGGACATGACCCATTTAAGGTTTGAAGCGACATCGTTGCCTTCAATGGCTAGGATAAATTTATACTCTAGCTGTTCATTGAGCTTCATTTTCTTTTTTTGCCATGGTAGATTAGTTTCACCTTTTGTATTTGTTTGTCCTACATTACAAAACTCTTTGTTGTAGAACTCTTGAATGAACTTTTGAATGAACTTTTGACGGTGTGGAGTGTAGCATTTTCCTCGCCATACAAGCATATCTTTTTTTGATTCAAAGCTGCGTTTATCATTTACAAAGATAAAGTGACGGATTTTATTGAGTTTCATTAAAATGGAATTTTGATTATTTCCATCTATTGGACGGCTTTTTAAAAACGATGGGGTACTTGGTATATCTGTAATATCCCCAAAAAGATAAGAGATTTTGAGTTTTTTATCGAAATAGCGTAGATACTCCAGAAGATCAAAGTAGTAGGTTTTTTTCTTCTCATTTTGTATGAATTCTTCGATAGTAAGAGTATCTTCTGTAAGTATAAAGGCAGTCTCTATCTTGTTATAATAATGCACCCGTTTTAGAATATCTTCATCAAACTTATCTGTGTTGAGAAGTTTAAACAGACATTGTTTATAAATAAAAGCAGGTATTAAAGATTGAGTAATTTGTTTGAAATAGTAGATAAATTTTGTATTTTTACTAAAGTCAATTCGTATTTTATCTTTTAACATGGAGTATCGTAGTCCTTGTAAAGAATAGCACTAAAAAGTACAAAAAGGTATGATGTTGTAGGTACCAATAAGAGATAACTTTCACTAAACATCATAATCATAAATAATATTGGTAGCATCACACCAAAGTTTTTTATAATGGGAATGGATGAATTCCTCGCATATTTAATTTGGTAGAAAAAAATACTTAGCATGGCTAATAAACCTAAAATACCAAGTTCTACCAACTCAAATATATACATATTATGGGGATTTATAGTATTTTCTATGTCGGGTGAGATGATATTATTCATTTTTTTAAAAGCAATTCGAAAACTTCCTGTGCCTGTGCCATTAATTGGATGTTCTTTTATAATCTGCCAAGAGACTATGGTCCAGTTTACCCGTATTGCAGTAGAGCTATTTGGATGTTTTGATATATCAGAAAGATTCTCTACTGCTAAGTTTACTCTATTGTGAAATATGTTACTTGTTGAGTATAAACCTACAAAAAGAGTAGGTAAAAGAACAAAAGATAAAATGAGTGCTTTTATTTTTTGCTTGTTAAAGTATTTAAAGATGACGAAGAGAAGCATACTTAAATATAGAATCTGTCCTGCTCTACCTCCTGTAACGAACATATTTATACTCATAGTAACAACAAATATTGTGTAAAGAATTTTTTGTTTTTTTGTAAGTTCATTTGTAAACAAAAGATAGTAAAGTAATAAATAAATTGCGATGGCAAGCAAAGGGTTGTATGTAATATGCCCAATAAAAGGAGTTGGATCATATCTCGTTGCTTTACCGAATGGTTCGATGATATGAAAAAATATTGCATAGGAAGTTATTTCTGAAATACTCATTGCAAGTAAGAAAGCGTATATATAGTACTTTAAGTGTTCTTTTCTTGCAAAAAGCATATAGAGTGGGATAAGTAAGAGTCTCGACTCTTTTGCCAATGTGTAGGTTAATCCTAATGTAATGCTTTGCGACCATAAAAGTCCCACGAGTGCCAGAAGGTAGAGACCAAGGGATGTTAAAACAACTTTATTCTTTTTCAAACAGTTGAAATCATGTTTAAAATCAGCAATGAGTAGCCAGTTGATAATGAGTATAGCTGTTAAGATACTTGGAAGAGCAATGGAAAGCGGAAGCGAAAATGCTATTAAAATTAAGAGATAAGAGTTGGATTTTCTAAGTTTTTCTTTATTGATATTTGATAGTAGCTGTACCATACTTGTATTCCTATTCTTTTAACTTGTGGGATTATATAAAAAGAAGCCTTAAAATATTGAGAGACCACTGCACAACTACATCAACACTAATCCTATCTAAAAAACCTAATTTTCAAAAAATATTTCTTGTCTCAAATCTAAAAATTCATTTTTATCCTTAATTTTTACTAATATT
>WFYP01000105.1 GCA_015490055.1 Nitratifractor sp. | reverse complement strand
GGGCATCTCTAGCTTTCCTCTATGCGTCGTTACTCTTTCTTGAATTAGCCCAGCTAGTACTACGAAAGAGTGCCTAGCCTAGAGAAAAGCTAGAGATGTTGTGGGTATCACCTATTTTTAGAGGTGCCCTAAATTAAATGCAGGATAATTTTACAAATATGCTTTATGATAAACTATAAATTAAATATTGATGAGTTACTTTAATAAAAGTAGGATTGTATAAGTGGTGCGGATGAGAGGAGTCGAACCTCCACGCCTTGCGGCACTAGATCCTAAGTCTAGCGTGTCTGCCAGTTCCACCACATCCGCATGTGGATTGAAATTCTAGCTAATTTAGCTTAAAAATCAATAAAAGTGGTACACCCGTCAGGATTCGAACCTGAGACCGCCCGCTTAGAAGGCGGGTGCTCTATCCAGCTGAGCTACGAGTGCATTAAATAATAATTTGATGGTACGCCAGAGAGGACTTGAACCCCTAACCCTCTGATCCGAAGTCAGATGCTCTATCCAGTTGAGCCACTGGCGCAACCTATAGCATTGGGTTCATTTATCACCAAATGGGGTAGGCGATGGGACTCGAACCCACGACAACCAGTGCCACAAACTGGCGCTCTACCAACTGAACTACGCCTACCATTGTATAATCTAAGTTTTGCGTCCCTAATATACTGTATAACTTATCAAATTATTATGTGAAATATCTAAAAGTGGTCGGAGTGAAAGGACTCGAACCTTCGACCCCCTGGTCCCAAACCAGGTGCGCTACCAGACTGCGCTACACTCCGTCAATTTATGGAGTGCAATTATATGTAAATAAACTTTAAAAGTCAATAGTTTTAGAAAAAAAATTAACTTTTTTTGTAAATTTACTCTATTGGGCTATAAATTTGTAAATAAAACTCTCCTATTGCAAAATCTTTACAAATTAGTTTATGCTACAACTATTAACAGCTAAAAAATTAATTTTTAATATATTTTATATTTAGACCATAACTTAAATGACTATACTATATACTAAAAAATTAATACTACCTCTATGAATATAGGGCATCTCTAAAATAATGTATAACTTAAGGAGGAAATTGGATGAAGAGTATTTTAAAATTTTTTATAGTATCTATTACTATCTTTATAACTATTGGATGTGGAGGTAGCGACCCTGGAGTTTTAAAGACAGAGCAATTAAAAGGTGGTAAATTAATTGCCAATGTTCCTGCTAATCTTCTTAAAAGTGAGTTAATTAATAAGGGAGTAGCTGATAAAAATACAACAATATTTGGTTTTAAAGCATATAAAATACCTTATACTACTACAGATGACAATGGCAAAGAGGTAAAAGCTAGTGGTGTTATGGTAGTTCCAACTTCAGAAAATGCAGATGGCAAAACTATTCAAAAGCTTGAGTATATGAAAGCTAAAGGTTTAGCTATTGTAGTAGATTGCCATGGAACAATTTTCTCTAATAGTGAAGCACCTAGTGTTTCTATAGAAAATAGTATTTCAGCTAAAGGAGCAGGTGTTATATTTAGTTCAATGTCTGGATTTATTACGCTACAGCCTGATTATATAGGTTTTGGTGATTCCAAAAATCACTATCAAGCATATTTATTAAAAAAGTCATCTGCAAACTCGGTTGTAGATTTTACAAAAGCAGCGATTGCATTTGCTAAAGAAAACAATATTCCTTTAGTTGCAACAAAAGATATCTATTTAACAGGTTATAGTCAGGGTGGATATGTTGCACTTGCTGCATTAAAAAAATTTGAAGCAGAGAAATATCATATTATTATGACAACACCTATGTCTGGTCCATATCTTTTAGACCCTATTGCTCAAAAAGTTTTAAGTAGCAATACTATAAATGTTCCATCATTTATGGCAGCTGTGGCTTACTCTTATGCATTAACTTATAATCATAATGCTAATGAGTTAATCCAAAAACCATTTGCAAGCAAACTTCCTAACCTATATAATGGCTCATTAACAAGACCAGAAATTGATAAAGAGCTAACTAAAAAGATAAAAGGTGCTGGAGGATTATTTACAGATTCTATAATTGCAAATTATAAAGGCTCTTGGTTTCAAAATGAGTTACAAGCAAACAGTGTTGTAGATTTTACACCCAAAACTCCAGTAGAGATGTTACACTGTATGGGTGATGATGTTATAGATTATCGAATATCTCAAGCAACACAAAATGCTTTTGTTAATAAATTAGGTGCGAATTATGTGCATTTAACTCCGGTAGAAGTAGCTATTACAAAGAATCCACAAACTAAATTAAGATTAGGACATATAGCTTGTGCCCTACCTTCATATAAAGTTTCGGCATTTATGTTTGCTACCATGCGTAAAACTACGCCGTTAGGATACTAAGGATTACAGATGAAAAATATATTAATATCTTCAATTACAGCAATATCTATTGCTAGTGGGGCGGCTTATAAATTGCCAGAGCAATCTCTAAAAGGTACTGCCTTAAGTGCAGCCAATATTGCAAGTTGCGATGGGGCAGATTGTGCTTACTACAACCCTGCTAATATCTCTTTTTTAAATGCAAATAGTCAATATTTTGAGGGTGGGCTAACTTTTATACATTTACCAAAAGTATCTTATAAGGGTACGCAAACATTAATTTCGGGTAATGTAGATGCAACAGCTAAAACATTAACTGAAAATGTGGCAATTCCTTATTTACATTATGTATCTAAAGCTTATGGTAATTTAAGATACTCTATAAATTTAACTATACCCGCAGGTTTATCAAAAAGATGGAATGCTCCAGTTGAAAAACTTTATGCACAAGAGTTTACTCTAAAAACTGTTATGATTAACCCTTCGATTGCTTATAAAGTAAACAATAACTTTTCTTTAGCAGTAGGAGCAAATATTGTATATAGCGAAGGTAAAGTTTATAGTGATGGTGCAAATATAGGCATTCCATTAAAAAGAGAGATGAAGGGCGATTCTATAGATTATGGCTATAATTTAGCTGCATCTTGGCATTTAGATAATGGCTTAAAATTGGCTGCAACTTACCGCTCAAAAGTAAAATTAAGCGAAAAGGGTAAAGCTAATTTATATTTCGGAGGTGTGGGTAAAAAATATGATGCTAATGTAAATATTTATATTCCAGCAGCTCTAAGTATTGCTGTATCTAAAGATATAAAAAAGTGGACTTTAGAATTTGTATATGAAAGAACATTCTGGAGTAGCTATAAAACATTAGATTTTAATTATAAACAAGCTATTCCATCTATTTTATATGATGCATTTGATAAACCTAAAGATAAAAATTGGAAAGATACAAATACATTTAGACTAGGTGTGCAATATCGTTACAATGATAAATTAACTTTAATGGCAGGTTATAGTTATGATAAATCACCTATACCCACAAAATATTTAAGTTATGAATTGCCAGATAGCAATGCTCATATATTTAGCACAGGATTTAAATACCAACAAAACAAAAACATATCTTGGGGTATTGCTGTTTTATACGACTACAAAACAGAGCGTAAAGTAACTAATAATGCTAATGGCTTAAAAGGAAAATTTAGTAAAGGTGGTGCACTTTTAATCACAACTGGATTTGATTACAAATTTTAATATAATTTATGTATAATGCGTAATAATTAAATTAAATTGATAAATTATATATTAATAACTGAAGTTACGCACTATATACATTATTTAATAGCACAAGAGGGTGCTTAATGTGAATAGTTTTTAATAAAAGCTAGCCAAAGCTAACTTGCGTTAAAAAGTATTTGCAGTAAGTGCCCTCTTGTGCTACCCAAAGGGCAAAACAAAAAAGCAACACCTATAAAAGAAAAATTATCACTCTTAGCTTCGGCTAGGAGAGATAAT
>WFYP01000104.1 GCA_015490055.1 Nitratifractor sp. | reverse complement strand
CACTCATTGCGATTAAAATTTCTAAAATTGCAGCCAAAATTAGAGAATTGTAGTTTAAAAATGTTATATATTTCATATTATACCCAATAGTTGCCACAGCTACAACTAAAGTTAGTGGCATAGAAAGAGAGAGTGCCATAAGTATAATATCTCTATCTCTCATAAACTCTTTTAACATAAAACCAGGGAATACTTTTATTGATATAGAGATTAATGTAATCATAGCCGCATCTCTAAATACACCGTCTAAGAATAGAGCATTTATATCAAAAGTTGTGCCAACATGAATAAAAAATAGAGGCACTAGCAAGCCAAAACCAAAACTAGACATCTTCTCTTCTAGCTCAACTTTATGGTGAAAAAATGCACTAATAGCAACACCGGCAATAAATGCACCAAGAGCTAACTCTAAATGCAATCTAATCATTACAACTATTAATAGAAAAAATAGAGCCATACTAAGCCTAATATCTTGCTCACTTTCACTATCTGTCGGCATTAAATCATCTTTAATCTCTGGCATATACCAAAATAGTAAATCCAAAGCTTTATAGAGTAGATATATTAATAATATAAAGCCAAAAAGTATAGATAGCTTCTCTAAAAGTTCTATACTAAAGCCAACTTCCATAGCCGCATCTAAAACTGTAAGAGTTATAATACTTGCAATTTCACCAATTACACCAACTATAAAAGCATACTCAATCCATACACTGTTTTTACCATAAATTTTAGAGAGTGAAGCTAAAAGTCCTATAGAAATAAGAGGAATAGATATAATATATATAATATTAAAACCAAGCATATAACATATAAAAACCGATAATATACCCAATATCCCAACATATAATATACCCTTTTTTATTAGAGATATAGGTGCTGTTATTAGCTTTTTTAAATTAACCTCTAAACCTGCTAAAAACATTAAATATAAAAAGCCAACTTCGGCAATTAAATCGAAATATTCATTTTTATGTATAATTCCAATAGTTGCCAAAATAGAACCTAATACAATCTCTACAACGGGAACAGGAAGGCGTATAATCTTGGATACAGTTGGTGATAACCACAAAATTAGAGATAGCGTTAGTATTAAATATATATCACTATTCATTGCAATTTGTGGCTACCTCTAGCCCCATATCTTCTAATCTATCTCTATCAAGTTTTGGCTCTAAGCCCTTTACGGTTAGGTAGTTGCCTATAACTATTGCATTTGCTCCAGCTTTAAACATCTCTAACTCTGCTTGGGTTGTTGTAAACATCTGCTCTCTTCCACCAGCTACCATAATACGAGCATTTGGCAATTTTTCTCTAACACTTTTTATAACTTCTATAGCCTCTTGATACTCTATATTTCTACTCTTTAGTGGCAAAGAGTCGTTAGGAATAAAAAAATTAAGAGGTATAGACTCTGGATTTAAAGAGACAATAGAGTCTATTAAACTTACTCTATCTTGCACACTCTCACCCATTCCAAAAATTCCACCTACACAAGTTTTTAGCCCTACACTTTTTGCATTCTCTATAGTTTCAAACCGTTCCTGCCAAGTATGAGTTGTGCAAATTTTTGGGTAGTACTCTTTAGAACTCTCTAAGTTATGGTTGTAGCTATCAACCCCATTTTCTTTTAAGTGTTTTAACTGCTCTATGCTAGCTGTACCATTGCAAGCTATTAAGTTTAAGCCATCTATATTCTGCTTAATTGTGCTAGCAATTTTCGCTACCTCTTCACACTTTTTATCATCTAAGCCTTTACCAGCAGTAACTAAGCAATAACCTATAGCACCATTAACCTTTGCCTCTTTTGCCTCTTTCAAAATCTGCTCTATTGGTTTAAATTTATAACGCTCTATATCAGCTTTGTAGCGAACACTTTGCGTACAAAATTTACAATCTTCGTTGCAGTTTCCACTAAGTATATTATTTATTGCACACAAAAATATTTTACTCATTTAATCCCTTTTTATACACTTTACTATTCCACTTACTTGCAGTTGGCTCTTTGTAAAAATAGTTTATTGTATAATCTTTATTCTCTACCTCTAAAAGCACACACTCTGTTAAATTTTTATTTCTTGCGCACACTTCGCCAGGGTTTAAAAATAGAGTTTCATTTCTGTATTCTACACTAAATTTATGTAAATGTCCAAAAAGCACAATATCGCTGTCACTACTCATATAGTATGGTATGTGCATCATTTTTATTTTTATATCTTTTATCTTTAGATAGTACGGCTCTTTAGATATTTTATACTCTGCTTCTAAACCTCTTAAAGCTATATCATTATTACCAAAAACCGCAGCATATGGCAATCCACTATTTTTTAAACTGGCTAAATTCTCTTCTAATTCCAAATCGCCTAAATGTAGCAGATACTGAGCACCCTCTGCTTTTAATTTTGCAATTACTTGCTCTTGTAAATCTGTTCGTCTATGGGTGTCTGATAGTATGCCTATTTTTACAATGCTCATATTGAACCTTTTGGATTGTTTATGGGTTGGTGTAAGAGCTCCCCTCCATCACCATTAAGTTAAGGAGTCTATAGCCATTTAATAGAATTAGTTATCAAATAAAATTGATAATCTACCATCGCCGTCATTCCCGTGAAAACGGGAATCTACAATTTTTACTGTCTATAAGTTGCAATTTAACTTTTTTGACAATTTAAACCGTGGATTCCCGTTTTCACGGGAATGACGCAGTGGCTAGCTTTTAGCTTTGTGCTTTAAGCTTTATGCATTTTATGGAGTTAAAACTCTTAACTTAATGGTGATGGAGCTCCCCTCTAAATAAATATATACACGTAGGGTCGATTTATCGACCATAAAAAATAGCCATTCATATCAATTATTATTGGTCGATAAATCGACCCTACATAAGGGGTTGGTAAATTTTCGGTTATTTAAACTTGCGGGTAGGTACAAGACCTACCCCTACATCTCGAAACTTATAACTTTCAAAAGTTTGTTATATTTTACGGTAATTTAAATTTGCGGGCAGACACATAGGTCTGCCCCTACGCGTTAAATTTACTTCTCTTCCTCTACCTTGTATCCGCACTCTTTTTTCAGGCATTGGATTACTGTTTTATTTTTTAACTCTTTTTTAGCTAACATATATCCACACTCTGGGCACTTCTCTTTTAGTGGCGTTGCGTTTGTAATAAATTTACACTTAGGGTAATTCTCACATCCAAAGAATTTACCGCGTCTGCCACTTCGCTCTAATAGTTTACCACCGCACTCTGGGCAAGGTGCCTCTGCCTCTTTTGGTGGAGTTAATGGTTTAGCATTTTTACATTTTGGGTATGCTGAACAAGCCAAAAATTTACCACGGCGAGACTGCTTAATAACCATTGGGCTACCGCACTTATCGCAAACCTCATCTGTAATTTCTGGCTCATCTTTTGTACCATCTTCTTTCATATTACGGCTATATTTACACTTAGGGAAGTTAGAGCAAGATATAAACTCTCCATATCTTCCTTTTCTAATAACTAGCTCGCCATCTTCGCAATCTGGGCACTTTTCGCCAGTTGGTATAACAACTTTTAGAGATTTTATCTCTTTTTTACCCTTTTCGATTTTTTCGATAAATGGCTCGTAAAACTCTCTTAAAACCTCTTGCCAATTCTCTTTACCCTCTGCAATTTCATCTAGTGTAGCTTCCATTTTAGAGGTAAAGTTTGCATCTACTATTTCGTCGAAATGCTTCTCTAAAAGCTCTGTAACTGTAAATGCAATCTCAGTTGGGTGTATTCTCTTTTTATCAATCTCAATATATGTTCTAGCTTGTAGAGTCGAAATTGTTGGTGCATATGTACTTGGTCGCCCAATTCCCTGCTTCTCTAACTCTTTAATAAGGCTCGCTTCGCTATATCTTGCCGGTGGCTCTGTCTGGTGCTCTTGTGCATCTATTTTATCTAGTTTTGCCTCTTGCCCCTCTTCTAATTTTGGCAGTATAGTATCTTTATCGCTATAACCTGCAACTTTATAGAATCCATCAAATAGCATCTTTTTACCCTGAGCCTTAAATACCGCACGGCTACCTTTAAAGAATACATTTTGCAACTCATATTTTGCATCTGCCATTTGACACGCTAAGAAACGGTTATAAATTAGTGTATATAGTCTTAATTCGCTACTCTCTAAATATTTAGCTGCAATCTCTGGAGTAAACTCTATATTTGTTGGACGAATAGCTTCGTGAGCCTCTTGTGCGGCTTTAGATTTAGTAGTGTAAACTTTTGGCTTACTTGGCAGATATTTGTCGCCAAAATTCTTGCCAATAAACTCTCTAGCACTCTCTACTGCCTCTTTTGCAAGGTTTAAGCTGTCGGTTCTCATATATGTAATAACACCGCTTACGCCGTTGTTTGTCTTAACCCCTTCGTAAAGCTTTTGAGCAATTTGCATAGTTCGCTTTGGTGCAAAACCTAGTTGCGTAGATGCTGCTTGCTGAAGTGTAGATGTCATAAATGGTGGCTGTGCTCTTGCTGTTTTTTTAACTGTTTCGATAGAATCTACTCTAAAAATATCGGCTTTAGAGCTATTAACAATCTCATCAGCCATCTCTTTAGAGTTAATACTAAGTTTAGATAATTTTTTGCTATCAAAACTATAAATACTAGAGTTTATATTGCCATTAAAAAGTGCCTCTATAGTAAAGTAAGTAACTGGTTTAAAAGCTCTA
The DNA here is from genome assembly GCA_015490055.1 of Nitratifractor sp. Lineage (GTDB taxonomy): Bacteria > Campylobacterota > Campylobacteria > Campylobacterales > Sulfurovaceae > JAADEQ01. The sequence goes on along the minus strand of WFYP01000104.1, from coordinate 3,293 downwards.
ATTTCGCGCTCTCTATCTACAATAATTTTTAAAGCCGAACTCTGCACACGCCCTGCACTAAGTCCTCTTTGAATTTTGCTAGCAAGAAGTGGCGAGAGTTTATAACCCACGATTCTATCGAGCAATCTTCTAGTTTGCTGTGCATCTACACTGTGCATATCTACAATTCTTGGGTTATCAAGTGCCCCTTTAATTGCACTCTTTGTAATTTCATGAAATACAATTCTAGGAAGCTCCGTAGGCTCTTTGCCAATAGCTTTTGCAATATGGTAGCCTATGGCTTCTCCTTCGCGGTCCTCATCCGTCGCGATATATATTGTCTCTGCCTCTTTAGCAAGCTTTTTTAACTCTTTAACTGTATCTTTTGACTCTTTAGATACAACATACTTAGGTGTAAATGTGCCATTTTCTATTGTGATACCAAATGCAGTTTTTGGTAAATCACGAATATGCCCTTTAGAAGCAACAACTTTATAATTTCTACCCAAAAAGTTACTAATTGTTCTAGCTTTAGCCGGTGACTCTACTATAATTAAATTCTTCATATCTTTCCTATATATATAGACTTTTTTATAAAAAACCTATAAGACTTGTTGGAATTTTAACACAATTTTTTAAATATATACTGCTTAGATGTTAAAAAAGCTCTTTTAAGATACTTCCATTTTCATAAAATTGGGAATAAAGCTAAAAGATAACCACTGCCGTCATTCCCACGAAAGTGGGAATCCACGGTTTAAATTGCTTAAAAATCACAATAGAACTTTTTCGCCAGTTGCAACCTTAGATTCCCGTTTTCACGGGAATGACGGCGATGGAAACTCAAAACTCAAAACTCAAAACTCAAAACTTAAAACTTAAAACTTAAAACTTACTCCCGCAACTCCTGAAACAACACTTCATACTTAGCATTAATCTCTTCTTCCTTCTCGCTAGCTATCTCTAATTTCTCAAACAATTCATCTACCTGCTGTTGTAACTCGCCTATCTCTTTAGATATTTCCATAATTTTACTATTGTCAGCTTTTGCGGAAGCCTCTTCTAGTATGCTGTTTTTAGCCTCTATCTGTTCTTCTAGCTTCTCTATCTTCTTTTCGCATTCGGCTATCTCTTTGGTATATGGTTTTCGCTCTTCGTTTCGCTCTTTTGTTAGCTCTTTTTTTCTCTTTTTCTGCTCTTTATAGTTTATTTTTGGCTTCTTCTTTTTAGGTTTAACTTCTTCATCTTCCCAGCCAATTTTCTCTAAAAACTCTGCATATGTGCCATCAAAAAACTCCGCTCCGCCTTTGTGGAAAATTATTAATGCATCTGCTAATCTGTGTAGTAGCATCTCAGAGTGTGTTACCATAATTACTGAGCCTTTAAAAGCTTCTATTGCATCAGCCAATGCATCGATAGATTGCATATCTAAGTGGTTTGTTGGTTCATCTAGAAATAGCATATTTGCAGGTGTTGCTATAATTTTGCCAAGCATTACACGGCTTCGCTCACCTCCAGATAGAACCTCTATCTTTTTGTCTGCTAAATCACCGCTAAACATCATACGCCCGGCAATATTTCTACACTCTGGTATTCCTATATTTTTACTAGCTGTTGCTATCTCTTCGACTATTGTATGTTTTGTATTTAATCGCTCTATATTTGTCTGCCCAAAGTGTGCAAACTCTACTGATGGGTGGTAACTTAGCTCGCCTTGTTGCTTCTCTAATTCACCAGTTATATAGTTAAGCAGTGTCGATTTACCTTTACCGTTTTTACCAATAATTATAATTTTTTTACCCTTCTCAATGGCAAAGTTTACATTTGTAAATAGTGGGTTGTTCGCATCGTATCCAAAGCCCAATTCTTCGGCTCTTAAAAGCACCTTTGCAGGTGTATCGCGGTAGTTAAAGTTAAAAGCTAAGTTTGCATCGTTGGCTAAATCTTCCATATCATCCATTTTGTCTAACTCTTTTTGTTTAGACTGAGCTAACGCCGCTGTAGAGGCTCTAGCTTTGTTTCTTGCTACAAACTCCTCTAACTCTTTTCGTTTTTTATCTTGATTTGCTTTTGTCTTTTCGTATGTTTCATCTTCTAGCTCTAGTGTAGAGTAGTATTTATGGCTATCGCCCTCAATTAGTCGCAAAGTTTTACGCTGTACGCCCATTGTGTGCGTGGTTACAGAGTCCATAAAATCTCTATCGTGGGTAATTAAAATAACTTCGCCATCAAACGACTTTATAAAGCCTCTTAACCATCTAAGCGAGGGCAAATCAAGGTAGTTTGTAGGCTCATCGAGTAGCAACATATTTGGCTCGGTTGCTAAAAGTTTAACCAAGTTTATACGAATTTGGAAACCACCCGAAAAGCTTAGTGGGTCTTTGTCTAAATCTTCTTCGCTAAATCCTAGCCCAAAGAGTAGTTTCTCTATTTTATAAAAGTTCCACTGCTCATCTTCTGGCAGTACAAGTGCACACTCTTCGCGTACAGTAGGCTCGCTAAATTCTAAGTGCTGTTTAAGTGCACCTATGCGGTAGTTTTTGGGTATATTAATAGAGCCACTATCGTGTCCTTCTTCACCTAAAATCATTTTAAAAAGTGTAGATTTTCCTGAACCATTACGCCCAACAAAGCCGATTTTTTGCTGTGCTTGCACTTTTAAATTTACATTATCAAAAAGAGTCTGTGCCCCAAAACTTTTTGAGAGATTTGCTAATTGTATCATTAAGTATCCATAATTTTTATGCAATTATACAATATAATATAGAAAATAGACTTCATTTTGATATACTTACGATAATGAAAGGATTTAAATGAAAAAGTTAGCTTTAATAGCAATTATGGGTTTAAGTTTAACAAACTCAGTATATGCTAAAGATTCAGATATAGTAGAAAAAATTATGCAATGTAATAGTGTTTTAACAAATGGTGCATTGCAATTTGATGCTCAAAAGAGTGGCGATGGTTACGATGTAAGAATAAAACCACAAAACAAGACATACAGTGTAATTTTTAATAAAGATGCAAAAATTCACATAAGTGTAGATGAGGGTCCTTTAATTACATCGCCTAGTTTTGGCTTTGGAAAAGCTGGGCTAAAGGCTAGTGGCGATGCATTGGCTATTTTTAGTAAAGAACTTCTTAACGATGTAGATAAAAAATTAAAAAAACATCCACATTTTACTTACGAAGGCAAAGTTAGCTTCGGCGGAGAGTTAAGCTCTAAAAGTACAATCGATGGCATTACTATAAGTGATAGTGGGGCTAAGTTTGATACATCTAATTTTACTATTAATAACAGTATGGATATAGAT
>WFYP01000103.1 GCA_015490055.1 Nitratifractor sp. | reverse complement strand
ATATAGATAATCAACTTTTGCTGGTAAAAATGCAGATAGTAGAGCAACTTTAGACACACTACCTATCGGTTCTGGTGGTAGCCCTTTGTTTCTATAAGTATTATATTTTGAGAGGTCATACTTAATAATAGTGGGGGTAATAACTGTATGAGAGTATTTGCCATGGTTTAGTGTCGCATCCATTTGCAATTTCATATCTTTTTTTAATCTATTTTGTATAACAGCAGAGATAAGTGGCATCTCTTTATAATTTTGTGTCTCTTTTTCTATAATAGAAGCAATAATTAGTTTATCTTTAAATGCCTTAGAGTAAAAGTCCACACCCTCTTTTTTTGCTAAATCTTTATAATAGCTATTAGTTTTGTAAACCATATATGATATTAAACTATGTTCTGTTGCATTATATGGGATATCATATTTTTGTGCTAAAATTCCTGCCTCGTAAAATGGTGATAGCTCTTCATACGCTTTAATTAACTTATCTACATTTAAATTAGTCTGTTTTGCAACTGTTTTAGAGAAGTTTAAAATAGTATCTCCGCCATACATTACAATTTTTCTTGTTGGTTCTCTTTTTGTATTTAATAAACTTTTATATAATTTATATCTATTTATAGGAGTTGAAACTCTAACCCAACCACTTTTTATTTTAAATAATCTCAGAATAGTTAAATCGAAATTATTAAGAGGAGTATCTTGTAGCTTAATAGCTTGATTAAAATCTTTATCTTTAGCAGATGGAATATATATTAATTTATCACTTTTAAAAGGTATCAAGAGATATATCATAAGTGCTATTATAAAGAGTAAAACTATTTTTATAAAAATTTTCAAGCGAGTATCCTTTGTTTTATTCTACTAGAATTATACATTTAATTTGTTTAGATTCGTAATTTCTATTGATTTTGTCATAAAATATAGTAATTTTAGATAAGAATAGACACATTTTAAAAAAAATATGATAACCTTATAATAGATATTTTTAATACTAAAAGGAGTGGATATGGTAACAGCTTTACAAATTGGACTTTTATTGGTTCTTATTGCTTTGATAGGTATAATTTTAGGGTATCTATTTGGTAAACTATCGTGTAAAAAACAGACTAATGAACTCTATTTTAAGAAAAATGATTATTGTGAAAATCAATCTTTGTCTTCCCTTGAAAACTCTTTTGATATTAATGATGAAAAACCGTCAATACTCTCTTCTGAAAATGTTGCTACTGTACCTGAAAATAATATTGATACATTTTCAGATACTAAGGATGAGTCTTTTATAGAAAATAATGAAATTCAAGGTATTTCAACACAAGTAGCTAAGGATAATTCTAAAGATGTAGTTTCACAACAGAATAAAGAAGATAATAAGCCAAATCTATTAACTACCCCAAGAAATAATAAGGCTGATAATTTATGTAGAATTAAAGGTATAGGTTTTGTTATAGAAGAAAAGTTACATAATTTAGGGGTATTTCACTTTGACCAAATAGCAGCTTGGACAGAAGAAGAAATAGCATGGATTGATAGCCACTTGGCTTTTTCAGGTAGAATTAAGAGAGAAGATTGGATAGGACAAGCTAAAAAATTGGCACTAGGTGAAGATACTGAATTTTCTAATAAAGTAGATAAAGGAGCTGTTCCTACGAGTAGAAAATCTACTGATAAATAAAAAGCCTAAGAGTGCTTTGAAACAAAACAGGTGTATCACTTTATATGTCTGCTTAAATCTTGTAGTAATACTTAAAGGCACCTCCATTGCCATTAAGTTAAGGATTCTATGTCCATTTAATGTAATCAATTATTAAACAAAACTTATAATCTACGATCTCCGTCATTCCCGTGAAAACGGGAATCTACAATTTTAACTGTCTATAAGCTGCAATTTAACTTTTTTGACAATTTAAACCTTGGATTCCCACTTTTGTGGGAATGACGCAGTTGGCTGCTAGCTTTTAGCTTAGTGCTTTAAGCTTTATGCATTTTATGGAGTTAAAATCTTAACTTAATGGCAATATATTGGATGGTGTGTAAGAGTTTAGTGAAGAATATTATTTATATGAGTGAACTACTTTCAAGCATCAGCTTGAAGTAGTATATTGGGGAGTGAATCGTTATTAACTATTTGATTAATTCAAATGGATTAGCAACAACTCTTTTTCTATCTACGATATAAGGGATAAATGCAGCTTGTCTTGCTCTTTTAATAGCATCTGCAACTAACTCTTGGTGTCTTTTACAGTTACCTGTTAAACGACGAGGCATAATTTTATATCTCTCACTTAAACTAAATTTTAATTGAGTTAAATCTTTATAATCTATATAATCAACTTTTTGTTGACAGTATCTACAAAATCTTTTTTTGAACTTTCTTTTTTCAGCCATTGTTTTTTCTCCTAAAATGGTATTTCATCTTCATCTATATCGATTTCTGGAATCTTTGGCTCTTGTGGTGCACTTGGTGCCATTTGCTGTACAGGTGGCTGCTGCGTTTGCTGCTGGTACGAAGGCTGCTGTTGCTGTGCAGGTGCTGCATTGTAACCATTATTGTTATTATATTGATTATTTTGCATACTATCTGCTCTTGTATCTAGCATCTTCATACTCTCTACTGTTACAGAGTGGCGACTTCTTTTGCTACCATCTTGAGCGACCCACTGCTCTAGTATAAGTCTACCTTCAACTAATACTTTACTCCCTTTTCTAAGGTATTGGTTAGCAATTTCGGCAGTTCTTCCAAAGAAAGTTAAATCAATAAACATTACTTCCTCTTTTTGCTCGCCAGTAGCACTTTTGAATTTACGGCTAGTAGCTATACCAACCTTTCCAATAGCACTACCACTTTGAGAGTATCTTACCTCTACATCTCTTGTTAAATTACCAACTAAAATTACCTTGTTATACATAGGAGTACCTTTATTAATTACGCTTCGCTAGAAGCCTCTTCTTTGCTCTCTTCTTTTTTAGGAGAACAGTTAGCAACTTGTCTATCGAACTCTGCAACTTCTCTTTTCGTAGCATATTTTACAGTAAAGAATTTAAGAGCATCTTCGTTATATCTTAATTTTCTTTCTATTTCTGCAATAGCAGAAGCAGGTGACTTATGATAAACTACAGTGTAGTAACCACGCTCATTTTTTTGTATAGGGTATGCAAGCTTTCTAGCTCCCATAACATTTGTAGCAACAACTTCACCATCTTGTTCAGTGATACTTGCCTTTACAGCATCGATTTGTTTTGCAGTCTCTTCTTCTGTAAGCGTAGGCTTAAGAATAAAAAGTGTTTCATAACAGTTCATTTTCTTCCTTCTTTCGGCTTTTTATCCCGCTTTGCATTTGCATTGCGAGAAAGAATTTTTTGAACAAAAATTATACCGATATAAGCTTAAAGCTAGAAGCTAAAAGCATAAAGCTATGGCTATTTTAGAATAAATGTGAATATATAAAACAACATTTAAACTTTCTGCTTACTATTTTTACAACAACTGCCTAATTTTCCCTAAAGCTCCAAAAAGTAAAGACTCTTTGCTCATTGGTGAGCTTGTTTTTATTTTTAATTCAATATCTAAAAGCTCTTGGTAAATCTTTAAAAGTGTAGAAGATTTTATTCTAACAGCTAAAGAGGCTCTATCGTTCTCTACAAATTTTGGGAGTTGATACCCTAAAATCTCTTTTGAGTTTGGTGCACCGTGCAGTTTTATATATGCGTGGAACAAAAACAGCTGTTGCAAAAATCTCTGAATTGCTCTTAAAATTGCTAGTTCATCTTCTCCTAATTCTATAATTTTATTAAGAGTTTGGGTAATATCCTCTTTTTTAAATAGTGATATTATCATCTTCTCAACTGCGAGTGGAGCGGTAGAATAAACCAAATTGTCTATTTGTATTGCCTCTATTGGTTCATCTAATATTGCTAATTTCTCTAGCTCTTTTGTAATTAATGCCATATTTAAATTTAGCAAATTTACCAAATGGTTAATTGCATAAGGCGAGATATTTAAGCCAATCTCTTGTGCCTTTTTAGTGGCAAATTCGCTAGCTTCTCGCATATTGGCTTCGAAAAATCTAACCCAAATTGCACTATTTTTTTTACTAAAAGAGCTTTGCAGACTTTTAGCATTAGAACTGCCACCTTCATAAATATATAAAAAGTAGTTATCAGGATTTCTCTTAACAGCTTCAATTAAAAATTCTAACTCTTTTTTTGGAACTTTTTTATCGCTTCGTAAAATGTATAGATTTACTCCGCCAAAGAGTGAGCCTTGCGAAAGGTAGCCCTTTGCTTGCTCAAAATTATAATCATCAAAAAAGTGCTCTAGCATATCCTCTTTGGCATTTAGTCTTTCTTTATAAAAAGAAGCATAATAGTCAAAGAAAAAGCTATTCTCTCCATACAAAAGTACGCAATTTGGCAGAGAGTCTCTTAATAAATTTTCGAATTCGTTTCTATACATACTACTCTTCTAGTTTTTTTACTTCATTAGCCATAATAGTAGCTTTTTCTAAATCTACCTCGCTAATTTTAACTACTATTTTATCAAAAAGATTTGAATTATAACTTCGTAAATTAACAGTAGCACCCTTTGCACCATTTAGTAGTTTAGCTTTTGCCCCTTTATTAGCATCTTCTACATCTATCTCTGTAATTTTTGCTTCGAACACAGACTCTATATTCTCTTTTGCCCAGCGTGCGAATTTTCTATCTCTAAAGTCCCATTCACATTTTGTTGCTTCTCGCTCTAATTCGCTAACTCTTGCACTTAGAGGCTCTATATTTCTAAGCAGATACTCTAACTCTTTGCTGTCATTTCTAAGTTGTGCTTTTATTAAGCGGTGTAAAATCAAGTCGCTATATCTTCTAATTGGCGAGGTAAAGTGGCTGTAGTATTTAAAGCCTAAACCAAAGTGTCCAACATTAAAGCTACTATAACTTGCCTGTTTCATCGACTTTATAATAAGCTCATCTACCTCTTGCTCTAAGCCAACTTTTTGTGCCTCTTTTTGAATATCGCGAATTGTCTTTTCTATATCTTCATAATCGGCTTCTACATATATACCTATTGCACTAAGCTCCTCTACAAGTTGTGCAATTTTACTCTCTTTTGGTGGCTCGTGTATTCTAAAAATTGCATCGCCATCACCATCGAAGCGTTTTGCTGCTGCTTGGTTTGCTTGTAGCATACACTCTTCGATTAACGAGTGCGAAGGTGTGCCTGTCTCTATAGTTGTCTCTTTTAAAAGTTGCTCTTTGTTTAGCAAAAGTTTTATCTCGTCACTTCTAAAATCAAAACCACTCTTTAAACGAAGCTTTTTAAGGCGTCTTGTAAGTGTATAAAGAGGTGTAAGCCACTCAAAAATTTGCTCTTCTGCTTCGTTTTTAGCTTTGTATTCGCCCGCTAAAAAGCTATCTATCTCATTATAATTAAAGCGTCTTTTAGAGTGTATAACTGCCTCAAAAAACTCTGCCTTCTCTACCTCTAAACTCTCCATATTTAGCTTCATTTTAGCTACAAAACTTAGCCTATCTACTTTTGGTTTAAGAGAACAGATATTTTCGCTTAACTCTCTTGGTAGCATTGGAAATGACTTATGTGGCAAGTATGTAGTAAAGCCCCTTTTTATCGCCTCTTTATCTATTGGAGAATAGTACTCTATATAGTGGCTAACATCGGCTATTGCAACATATAGTGTACTGTTTGCACCGTCCCAATAAATTGCATCGTCAAAGTCTTTTGCGGTAACTGGGTCGATTGTACAAAAAGCCAAATCTCTTAAATCTACTCTACCTTTACACTCGCTATCTTTAACCTCTGCTGGTACACTTTTTGCCTGATTGGTAGCATCTTCTGGGAATTCGTCGTAGCGGTTGTACATATATAAAGAGATTTTTTCATCAACCTTTGGGTCGTCTATATGCCCAATAACTTCGGTAACTTTATTGGTTAGGGCATCTACTTTAAATAGAGTACCAACTTTGTATATCTTTAAATCTACCCCATCTTGGAAAATGTTGCTCTCTAAAGAGGTCTTAATATCGACAAACTTATATAAATTCCCCTCTTTTTTAAGTATATAAATAGATGTCAATACCGCGTGTTTAATAATAGTAACAACCTTAGCACTTGCACGCCCACGCCTTGCAATTACTCTTTTGGCTACTACAAAATCACCATTTTTTGCATCTTTTAAATCATTTGGCTCTATTAGTAAATCTTTTTGCTCTTTAAATAGCGAGCTCATATAGCCTTTTCCTTCGGCATTTATATAAACTTCGCCAGCTCTGTAGATAGACTTTAACTTATAAAGCCCATCTTCTATATCAAAAGCATTTAGTCTGCTTAATTCATCAAAGGCTGGTTTATCTTTTTCATCTAATTCATTGGGTAAAAAACCTCTTGTTAATTGTATTGCAAAGGGGGTCATTTAATCTCTTTCTTAATAATCTCTAATCTCTCAATTCTCTCTTCGGTGCTTGGGTGTGTTGAAAATAGTGAACTAAATCCATCTTTTAAAGCACTAAATGGGTTTACAATAAATAGGTGTGCAGTTGCAGGTTCAGCATCGTGCAAAACTCCACTTCTTGCATAATTATCCAACTTAGATAGTGCACTCTGTAGCCACTCTGGATGTTTTGTAATTAAAGCTGCACCTTTATCGGCTTCGAACTCTCTGCTTCTACTAATTGCCATCTGTATAACTGTTGCAGCTAAAGGAGCTACTATCATTAATACAATATCTACAATAGGGTTTCTATTCTCTCTATCTCCACCAAAAAAGTAGCCAAATTGTGAAATAATAGATATTGCCCCTGCAATCGTTGCAGCAATCGTTCCTATTAGCATATCGTAGTGTTTAATGTGGCTTAGTTCGTGTGCTAAAACACCCTCTATCTCTTCTAATGTTAGTAAATCTAGTATTCCTTCTGTAACTGCTACCGCTGCATGGTTATAATCGCGTCCTGTTGCAAAAGCGTTTGGTACTCTATCTGGAATAATATAAACCTTTGGCATAGGTAAATTTGCCTTGCGTGCTAAGTTTGCTACCACTTCGTAAAGCTCTGGTGCCTCATTTGGCGTTACCGGTACTGCATTGTAGTGGCTTAATATATGTTTATCGCTATAGTAATATGCATAAAAGTTCATTCCAATAGCTGCGATAAATGCCAATATCATACCAGTTTTGCCAGCTATTAAATTACCAACAAATATAAAAATTAGCGTTAATGCTGTCATTAAAAAGTATGTTTTAAATTTTTCTACCATTCTCTTCCTTTCAGGAAAGCTTTAAGCTTAAAGCCAAAAGCGTAAAGCTAATAATGTAGCTTCGCTTTTAGTTAAATGCGACAAAGTCGCATAATTAGCTTTTTGCTTATATATTATCTTATTTAATTAAAGTTAATTGCAACCTAAATCGCATTTTATCATAAAATAAGTCGCGTTTAGGTATAATCCGCAAAAATATTCAAAAGGAAAAGTAATGGCAGATTTAAATGTATATTACGACAAAGATTGCGATTTAAACTTAATTAAATCAAAAACAGTAGCTATGATAGGTTTTGGAAGCCAAGGGCACGCACACGCAGAAAACTTAAGAGATAGCGGTGTAAATGTAGTTGTTGGTTTAAGAGAGGGTGGAAGCTCTTGGGGTAAAGCAGCAGCAAAAGGTTTCGAAGTTTACTCTGTAGCAGAAGCAACTGCAAAAGCAGATGTTGTTATGATTCTTCTACCAGATGAAAACCAAGCAGAGATTTACAAAGAGCAAATCGAGCCAAACTTAAAAACTGGTGCTACAATCGCATTTGGTCACGGCTTTAACATTCACTACGGAAGAATTATTCCAAGAGCAGACATTAATGTAACTATGATAGCTCCAAAAGCTCCAGGACACACAGTAAGAAGCGAATTTGTAAAAGGTGGCGGTATTCCTGACTTAGTAGCGGTAGATCAAGACCCAAGTGGCGATACTTTAGAGTTAGCAAAAAGTTATGCAAGTGCTATTGGTGGTGGTAGAACTGGTATTATCGAAACAACTTTTAAAGACGAAACAGAAACAGACCTTTTCGGTGAGCAAGCAGTACTTTGTGGTGGTGTAACATCTTTAGTTCAAGCAGGTTTCGAGACTTTAACAGAAGCTGGTTACCCAGCAGAGATGGCATACTTCGAGTGCCTTCACGAGCTTAAATTAATTGTAGATTTAATGTTCGAAGGTGGTATCGCAGATATGAGATACTCTATCTCTAACACAGCTGAGTATGGCGATTATGTAAGTGGACCAAGAGTAATCAACGAAGATTCTAAAAAAGCGATGAAGCAAATCTTAAAAGAGATTCAAAATGGTCAATTTGCAAAAGACTTTATCTTAGAAGGTCAAGCAGGATACCCAAGAATGAATGCAGAGCGTAAAAACGCAGCAGCAAGCAAAATCGAGCAAACAGGTAAAAAACTAAGAGATATGATGCCTTGGATTGCAGCAAACAAAATTGTTGATCAAGAGACTAACTAATCAAAATCCCTCTTCTGTGGAGGGGTGATTCTTTTTTGCATAAAATCATCAGATATATCTTCTAAGCTTTTAAATATTTTATCCCAATTTACTTTTTCTCTTAATTTTTTATAATCGTAATTTTTATCAAAAGAAATTTTGCTCTTTAAATTTAATAAACTCGTGTTTCCTTTTTTCATAATTGCTCCTTTTGTAAAATTATAGCAAAAATATTATGCTATAATTCACAAAAACTAAAAGGATATACCAATGTTAGAAGTAGGTCAAAAAGCCCCAGAATTTTGTTTACCAAATCAAGATAGCGAAGAGATATGTTTAAGAGATTTTGCAGGTAGTTGGGTAGTACTATACTTTTACCCAAAAGATAGTACTCCAGGTTGTACAACAGAAGCATTAGACTTTACAGCCCTAAAGTCAGATTTCGAAAAAGAAGGTGCAACAATTTTTGGTGTTAGCCCAGACTCTATAAAAAGACACTGCAACTTTATAGCTAAAAAAGAGCTAACAATCACACTACTTAGTGACGAAGATAAAGAGGTAGCTAAAATGTATGATGTTTGGCAATTAAAAAAGCTATATGGTAAAGAGTATATGGGAATAGTTAGAAGCACATTCTTAATAGACCCTGACGGCAAAATTGCTTATATTTGGCATAAAGTAAAAGTTAAAAATCATGCACAAGAGGTGCTAGAGAAACTTAGAGAACTCAAAGCTTAGGGCTTTGAGTTCTAGGCTTAGAGCAGAGGGCTTAGAGCTTAGAGCTAACAAGGTGGCTTCGCTTTTTTTAAGTGGCAAAGCCACAAATATTAAACGTGGCGTAAGCCACACCACTAGCTCTAAGCTCTGTGCTCTAGGCTCTTAGCTTCCCGAAAGGATTTAGATGAAAAAATTATTAATAGCATTAGCTTTAACAGCATCACTTTTTAGTGCCGATATAAAGCTAAGCAATCAAGCGGCACTTAAAATTGCCAACAAAATTTGGTTAAACGAGGGTAGTGGTAAAAAGAGTAAACTTGTGTGGTGGAACAAAGGCGAAGAGTTTGCAAGCTGTGGAATAGGGCACTTTATTTGGTATACCAAAGATAAGCCAATGCACTTTTTCCACGCTTTTCCTGCAATGCTTAGCTATATTACTGCAAGGGGAGCAAAGCCACCAAAATGGCTAACTCCAAGTACTCCAAATATATGGAACAATTACTATGAGTGGAAGAGTGCAAAAGCTACTAATGCTCCTAAAATGGTAGAGCTTACAAACTTTCTAAATCGTACAAAAGCCTTACAAGCACACTTTATGGTGTACCGCTTTAATAAAGCTATGCCAAAAATTATAAATTATGCAAAAGATAAGCAGACAAGAAAAGTAGTAGAGTACAACTTAAAAAGGCTACTATATAAAAAAGATGGCACAATAGACCCACAAGGTGCTTACTGCCTAATAGATTACACCAACTTTAAAGGCGATGGCACACTAGAGAGCGAACGCTACCAAAACACAGGGTGGGGCTTGTTTCAGGTATTAAAACATATGGATACTAAAAATCCAAATAAATATAATGCCTTTGCTAATAGTGTACGTTTTATACTAGATAGATTAATAAAAGTCTCCCCACCAGAACGAAACCTAAAGCGTTTTAGAAGAGGGTGGTATAATAGGGTAAAAACATATGAAAGATAATGTATTTTCGAAAGAGTTAGATAAAAAGTTCGAGTTCGACGAAAGCGTAGCATCTGTTTTTGATGATATGCTCTCTCGCTCTGTTCCTTTTTATAAGCAAGTGCAAGAGTTAATAATAGACTATATTAATTTAAATGCTACAAATGGTAGTGCCTTAGCCGATTTAGGTTGCTCGACTGCTAAATTTTTGCTAGAGGTAAACGCTAAAAAGTGTTGCGATATAAAGCTTTGTGGAATAGATAACTCTAAACCAATGCTAGAGCAAGCCCAAAAAAAGTGCCAAGCATACGGAGTAGAAAATATAGAGCTAATATATGGTGATATTATGGATATTAACTTAAGTAACCAAGACTTTGTGGTATCTAACTACACTTTGCAATTTATCCGCCCAATACTCCGTCCAAAAGTGGTAGAAAAAATTTATAATTCTCTAAACAGCGGTGGTAAATTTATCTTTAGCGAAAAGGTAGTTTATGAAGATAAAAAACTAGACAAACAGATAATCGAACTCTACTATAAATACAAAAAAGCTCAGGGGTATAGTGAATACGAAATAGCTAAAAAACGCGAAGCCCTAGAGAATGTGTTAATACCGTTTACTATAAAAGAGAATATTCAAATGTGTAAAGATGTTGGTTTTAAAGAGGTGCATACCATTTTTCAATGGGGAAATTTTGTTACTTTTGTTGGGGTGAAGTAGGGTGTTGTTGCTGTAATGGTTTGAATACTCCAAAATGCAATTTTGTAACTAGTGAGGGTGCAACTTTTGAAAAAGGGAAAGTGTTTTATTCTAAAAGGTCGCAAATATTAACTTCTAGAATTTGTGATATTTTCAACAAGTGTTCTAAGTTGAAATGTTTACCGTTGTAGCAAACTTCTGCACTAGATACGATTGATGTTGATTTGTAGCCCATAGTTAAAGAGAGTTCTAATTGGCTAATTCCTTTTTTCTTTCTATATTTTGCTACATTAGAACCAATTTTTTTATAAAATTCATTTTTATCAATTTTTTTCATCTACCACCATACAATATACTATAGAGCATTATTTTTTATAAGTATAACTATGATAGAATGTTTTATCAATCTACTATAATACTATGTACTATAGTAGATAACAAAAAGGAGAATATATGCCTACTTGCAAAAGATGTAAAGAAACTGTTGCTCTT
>WFYP01000102.1 GCA_015490055.1 Nitratifractor sp. | reverse complement strand
TAACTCAGTTGATATTGATTTGATTCCAATTCAAGGAAAACCAGTTGATATGCTAGTTAAAAAATACCCTTACTATGCAAAAGGTATCATCTCTGGAACATTCTATAAAGGTGTTACACATGACACTCCAAGTATCGGTGTAAAAGCTGTTCTTTGTACAAGTGCAAAAACTAGTGAGAAAGTTGTTTATACTGTAGTAAAAACTATTTTAGATAACTTTGCAGCTTTCAAAAAGCTTCACCCAGCATACAAAACAATTACTAAAAAAAGCCTTCTTGATGGTTTGAGTATCCCTCAACATCCAGGTGCTATAAAAGCATTTAAAGAAGCAGGCTTATTATAGTAAGTATGTTTTAGATAAAGAAGCCCTGGGTTCAGGGCTTCATACTTTAAAAAGATGTTTTTAAAGTATGTATTAAAATTATATATTTTAAAAATATCCTAAATATGAGTTGAAAGGATATAATTTGAAAAAAGAACATAACCTAAAAAAAGAATATTTAGAGGATATAGAAGAAAAAGGAGCAAATGATTTCAGCGAGGCAAGCAAACTAGATAAAAGCACGATACCTTCAGAAAAACATGCAACATCAGAAGAAAAACTAATCAATGAATTAGAAGGCCAAAGAGATTTTAAACCTGGCTCTTTTAACTATAAATTTGTCTCATTAGTAGCTTTTTCATGGTCAATTTTTCAATTATGGGTTGTCGTACATCCTATAAACGATGTATTTCTTAGGTCATTCCATTTAGCTTTTGCAGTGTTACTCTCTTACTCTCTCTACCCTATTATTAAGGCAAAAAGTCTCAGAAATAAAATTACTTGGTATGATATAGTTTTTACAATAGTTGGAGTCGGTGGTGCACTATACAAGTGGTACGCATACAATGAACTTGCAATGCGTTCAGGTGCATGGACACAACTAGATATTGTAATGGGTGTGATAGTTGTCATCACAGTTTTGGAAATCGCTAGACGCGTTATGGGGTTACCATTACCTATAGTAGCTATAGTCTTTTTGTTATATGATTATTTTGGTCCATATATGCCTGATCTCATCGCACATAAAGCAGATCATTTACCAATTTTAATGGGTCAAATGGTTTTAACAACCGAGGGAATCTATGGCGTGCCTTTAGGCGTAAGTGCTAGTTATGTTTTCTTGTTTGTGTTATTTGGCGCCCTATTAGATAGAGCAGGAGCAGGTGAGTATTTTATAAAACTAGCATATACACTACTTGGAAGATTTGATGGCGGTCCTGCAAAAGCTTCAGTTGCAGCTTCAGGTTTGATGGGTATGATTTCAGGCTCATCTATAGCAAATACAGTAACCGTTGGAACATTCACTATCCCTTTGATGAAAAGGTTGGGCTTTCCGTCTCATAAAGCTGCTGCGGTTGAAGTTTCTGCTTCTGTAAATGGTCAACTAATGCCTCCTATCATGGGAGCTGCTGCATTTATCATGGCAGAATTTTTAGGGCTTAGTTATACGGAGGTAATATTTGCAGCTTTCTTACCTGCATTTGTTTGTTACTTTTCACTGTTTTTTATAGTTCACTTAGAAGCAAAAAAGCAAGGAATCAAAGGAGAAGATCCAAAAGTTCTAGGCAGAGCTTGGCCTATATTTATCAAGGGGATACATTTTATTATACCTATCTTATATTTGATGTACACTCTAATTATCCTTAGACAATCTGCCCAAAGTGCAGCGTTTAATGCTATTGTATTAATGATGTTGATTATGGTTATACAAAAGCCCATACATGCCTTCATAAAAAAAGAAGGAATTACGCAAGCGATATTAATTTCAGGTTTTATTGATATTGGACAAGGAATGATAAACGGTGCAAAAGCTATGATTCCTATAGCCGCAGCCACTGCAGTTGCTGGTATAATTGTTGGTTCAGTTACATTAACTGGCATCGGGCTAATACTGACTGAAGTTATAGCTCAACTTTCACATGGTTATATTATCCTCGTTCTTCTTTTTACTGCTATCACATCATTGATTTTGGGCATGGGACTTCCAACAACTGCGAACTATATCGTTATGGCTTCATTGACAGCTCCTGTTATCATGAATTTGGCTGCTCACAATGGTTATGTAATTCCGATGCTTGCAGCTCATATGTTTGTGTTCTACTTTGGTATATTAGCAGATGATACGCCACCTGTGGGTTTAGCGGCATATGCCGCAGCTGGAATTGCAAAAGCGGACCCTGTCAAAACAGGATTACAAGGATTTTTCTATGACATAAGAACTGGCTTATTGCCCTTTATGTTCTTTTTCAACAATAAATTGCTAATGATAGCAAGCGTCGATAAGCTTAATCCCGATGATCCTACGAAATGGGTATGGGTGTCTAATCCACTCGAAATTGGTATTATTTTTATCTCTGCTCTTCTTGGTATGTTCGCATTTACTTCCGCCACTCAAGGCTGGTTTGTCACAAAAGTTAATACCATAGAAAGGCTATTGCTTATATGTGTTATTCCATTTGCAATGCAACCACAATTGATAGTAAACCATCTTCACTATCCAAATGAGTATTTAAGCTATCTAACTGCATTTGCAATTTATTTTCTTGTATATTTAATGCAAAAAATGAAAGTAAAAAGAGCAAAAACCCTCAGAGTATAAAAATTATGTGGGTAATTTAGATTACCCACATAATTAACTGTCCATATATCAATTTTTTCTATTTTAATTTAAATTTATTTTTTATACAAGCACTTAAGGTATAAGCTAAAACCAAGGCTACAGTTGCTAACATTATCCCATATTAACTCTTTAGAGTTAAAAATTTAAAAGGAGTTTACATGAACAAAAAACTTGCTACTATAGCGTTAGCTGGTGCTTTAAGTCTTCCTGCATTTGCAGCGCAATTTATCACTATCGGAACCGGTGGTGTTACAGGTGTTTACTATCCGACTGGTGGAGCAATTTGCCGAATGGTAAACAAGCAAAAGAAAAAAACAGGCATCAGATGTTCTGTTGAGTCAACTGGTGGTTCAGTATATAATGTAAATACAATTCATCAAGGTGAGCTTGATTTTGGTATTTCACAAAGTGATACTGCATATCAAGCATATAATGGCATAGGTAAGTTCAAAGGTAAAGCTATAAAAGAACTTAGAAGTACTATGGCAATTTATCCTGAATTACTTACATTTGTAGTTGCTAAGAGATCTGGCATCAAAACTTTAATGGATGTAAAGGGTAAGCGTATCAATATAGACACCCCGGGTTCAGGTACTAGAATGACTACTGAGATAGTTCTTAAAGCATTTGGTATCAAACACTCTGATTTAAAACAAATTGATGAGCTTAGCTCAAGTGAAGGTCCAACACTACTTAAAGATGATCATGTAGATGGTTATTTTGCAGTGTTTGGTCACCCGACAGCAAACATCAAAGATGCTGCTAACTCAGTTGATATTGATTTGATTCCAATTCAAGGAAAACCAGTTGATATGCTAGTTAAAAAATACCCTTACTATGCAAAAGGTATCATCTCTGGAACATTCTATAAAGGTGTTACACATGACACTCCAAGTATCGGTGTAAAAGCTGTT
>WFYP01000101.1 GCA_015490055.1 Nitratifractor sp. | reverse complement strand
TTAGAGGCGGATAGGATTGGCGAAAAGGAAGGCTTTTATGCTCCTGCAAATTATCTTCGCAAGATAGGCTTTGATAAAGTTAAAGTCAGCTGCCCGAACTTCAATTTCAGAAAAAAATTACAAGAGCTTATCAAAAAAGAGGGATTTTAATTTTCTAAAATTATGTATATAAGTAAGAGAGGAAAAATTATTCCTCTCAAATCAAAAAAAGGAGAAGATATGAATATAGAGATTAAGGACGAGGAGCTTGTAAAAGCGATAGAGGCATTGGCAAGAGAACAAGGCAAAGAGGTAAACGAAACAATAGAAGAGCTTTTAAGCTTTTCTATAAATAACGGCTTATCTGTACTACTTTTAAAAAGGCTTGAATATGCAATAGCGGAAGTAATAATACCTAAGCTTGATACAACACTTGTAAACACCTACGCAGCAAGACATCAGATTTTGAATATGCATGCAGATATCTTGCAAAGCCCGGAACGAGCCGAAGCTATAAACGCAGCAGCTGGAGAGATAGGGCAAGAGTTAGTTTTTGGTGGAGAAGATGAGGAGGCAGAAAATGGCAACTGAAAATGATAGTATGGTAAGTGGAGGCAGCATGTGCGGTAGCGGCAATATGACAAGTGGACTAAACCAAAACTACAATAACTACAATCAAGGTAGCATGGTAAGCGGAGGTAGTATGATACCCCCTTACCAGCAAAATCAAGGCAGTATGTTTGGATACAACCAACCAATGCAGCAGCAACCGCAGCAGCAAAAAAAGAAAAAAAGTGGAATCTTATTTAAGATAATTTTGCTATTTTTCTTAGGATTTGTGGGACTTGAGATATATTCGACTCCCGGAAAAACTATCCCGGATAAGTTAGTAAACTTTGTAGGAAATCTTTCTACGGATTTGTCCAAATTTCAAAACAGCAGCAAGGAGTAAGATATGCAGCACTTCGATCCAAATCAGTATTATCATCAGGGTATGCAACAGCCATACCCTTATCCGGAGCAAAAACCGGGCTTAAGTGATTTTTTTGCTTTTACCTGGAGAATGTTTAAAATGTTGCTTATAGTGTGGGTAGTTTTCACATTTTATGGAATTATACTTACACAAGGCGATTCATTTTCTCAAAAAACTACAAACTATTTTGATAAACTCAAGAAAGAATCTATTTGGTATAGCAAAGATACTAATACTAAAAATATTAAGGTGGTGAAAGATGACTAGTGTACCATATAATTATAATAATCACGGTAGTATGGTAGCAGGAGGGAGCATGTTAGGACCAGGAGGAGGTAATTTATCCTCTATGTTTTCTGTACCGGCTGAGTGGTATAGAAATCAAAATCTATATCCATCCAATTATCACTATAAAGATAATTATTCCACATCAAGTGCAGGTGCATTAGGAGCAGTTGCAGGAGGAGCTGCAGGCTTTGCAAAAGGTGCATTAGTAACCGGCATGCTTGCTAAAGCAGGTATTCTTACATTTGCGACAGGCGGACTTGCACCTTTTATAGGTTTAGCAGTAGGTAGTGTTTTAGGCGGACATACAGGAGCAATATTAGGAACACATGGCAAAGATATAGCAAAAGCAGGAGCAGGAGCCGTTAAAGCAGGCTACAACCTTGCAAAATACGCAACGCTTGGAACAGCTAAAGCGGTAGGATATACTGCTAAATCTCTATCAAAGTTCAATCAACTCTCAAGTAAGCATGTTAGATTATCTCATCAATTTCCACAGAAACTACAAGATAATCTAAAAACAAACAAAGCAGCAGAAAAAAAGTTTAAAGGAATGATAAAAGAGACAAGAGCAGAGCTTAAAGAAAATAAAAACATAGGGGAAAAATTAGATGATTTATGGCAATACAGAGTCCCATCCCAAAAGGCACAACAAAAGTTATCTAATTTAACTGCAGATTATCATATCCTTAAAAATGCAAAAGCAAATAAAGGTAAATTAAATATCAAACAGATAGAAAAAGAGTATCAAGAGTTTGGTAAAAAGCACAACTGGAGTAAATCAAAACTAAAAAGCGAACTCTCAAGCTTAAATAGACGAATAGAGTATCACAAAGATAATCTTAACATCAAAGAAAACAACGAAGTAAACAAATCACTATTAACTAAACTCTCTAACTCAAAGCCTAAAGTTAAAGAAGCAGAAGCTAAATTTAACCAAAAAGGCAATCCCGAAAAAAAGTCTATAAGTCCGACTCCAGGACAAAATCAAGACTACAACAAGCAGGTATCAAAAGAGGTACAAAAAGAGCAGCAAACATTTAACCAAAAGGCTAAAGAAATAATCGAGGAAAAAAGAGTCCAAAGAGATAACCAGCCTACACAGCAACCGCAGCAACAATCACAACAACATTTTCAAGAAAGTAAGGAAAACAGCGAAAGGGGCAGATGATGAATTTTCAAGATAAAATCAAAAAAGGAGTGGAACAATCAACATCCTCTAATAGATATAAAGCTATGGAGAAATTAGAACACGAAACCCACATGCGACTAAAAGGGTGGGCGGTAGAAAACGGAGTATATATTGCTCCGTTTTTAGTGCTTAATCTTGGATATTTGCTATATGCAATCTATCAGGACGCTATGCTGCCTTTTGGGGAAGATTATCCTATTTTTTCATCAACCTTTTTAATAGTATTTGCTTTTTCAATTATTCTTACGCTGCTTAATTTTAAATATGTTAAGCCTCTTGTAGAGGATAGAATATCTAAGCAGGAAAAAGAGCTTACAGAAGATGTTTATATCGAGGGAAATAGATTAATCGCTACAAAAGATTTTAATAAAGAGATAGATAAATTTATTCAAACTCAATACAGCTATTTAGAAGATGAGAGAGTAAAAGAGAAATTTACAATAGATACAATTCCGCTCCCAAAAGATGATAAGCTTTATGAAGAGATTCCACAATCTTTGAAACTTCCAAGAATTGCACTTAGTACCGGACTTTGTATATCAGGAGCTCCTGGAAAAGGTAAGAGTGTTTTAATCAATCAAATCCTAAAACAAATACCAAATACAAACAGTACAAAAACTGTAGTAATAGATGTTAAAGGTGAATTTGTAGAAAAGTTTTATAATCCTGATAGTGATATTATCATCTGCCCATCCGATTTAAGAAGTGCTAAATTTTCCTTGTATAAACTAATAAAGACTAAAATTGATGCCGGCAGTATTGCGGAGATTTTAGTGCCTGATGACAAACAAACTCAAGACCCTCACTGGGTAAACAGTGCAAGGGCGGTAGTAGAGGGATTATTACTTTACAGTGCAAAATACCAAGTAAGCAATAAAGAGATATACGAAACATTAAGCGATGTTACAAAACTTACAGCTATAAAAGATGATGAAGATGTTTATCCTATTGTAGCAAATTTTCTAAGAACAGAAGAGAGTGCAAGCAGAGCAATGGCTGCATCAAAAGAAACTCAATCAATCATATCAACTGCTATTAGAAAAGCAAAAGCTTTACAATATTTAGCTTATTTGGATGAGCTTAATACAAAAGAGATAGAATTTAAACAGTGGCTTAAAAACGGTAAAAGCGGTAAAATGTTTTTACTTAGTACAGAAAATCTAAGTAAAGTTTTTGCTCCTTTATATGGAGTCATAACAAGTTATCTTATCTCTACAATCTTAGATGATAGAGATGATTTAAACAAAGATATTTACTTCATACTTGACGAGTTACCACGACTTGGTAAAGCACTTGGCGAAAATCTTGAAAAAGGTTTAGCAGTCGGTAGAAGCAAAGGCTTAAAATTTGTAATGGCTATTCAAAACTTCGATCAGCTTAAAAAAGAGTTTGGAGACAAAGAAGCTGACGCTATATTTGGAACTACTAACTCTTATATAGTTTTTCAAAACTTTTACGGAGCTGCTTTTTTAGAAAAGTTTTTTGGAAAGACTACAGTTATAAAAAATAGCGAAAGCTTTACATTCAGTGCGGAGCCGATGGGGGATAGAGTTCAAGTAAGCAGACAAGAAAAAACGGAGGCTTTAATAAATGACGCTAAAATACAAAGACTTGATGTTTTTGAATTTTTTGGAAAGATAGAGGGATGTAAAGATGTTTTAAAAGCTAAATTAGCACCTAAATTTATAAATGAAAAAGTAGCGGATAGATATGAAGAAAATCCTAAAATGTATATTCGTAAAATGGAAGCTGATTTAGATAAAAGGCTTTTAAAAATATCTAACAAATTTGTAAATCTTGCAAATGCTAAGTATAGAGAGGATATGATATTTGCAGAGTTTTAAGTAGTTTTCATTGAATATAATTTGCTTATTTTATCAAAAAATAATATAATAAACACAATAATTGTGTTAAAGGATTTTATAATGGCTA
>WFYP01000100.1 GCA_015490055.1 Nitratifractor sp. | reverse complement strand
CTACCATAGAGTCTATCATTCTTATATATAAATCGTTTATTAGGTTCGGAGAGAGACCTAACTCTATAGCACGAGAACGCATTCTATTTATTATATCGTCTATTCTATCTTTTGCTTTTATCTCATCTATAGAGTTTTTAAAATGTGCTAACTGCTTTATATATGCATTTCTAGCTGCAATTAACTCTACAATTTGGTCATCTATAATATCTATTTGTCCTCTTGCTTCTTCTAAAGAATCACACTTCTTAATATTCATATTAGATGCTCCTTTTGAATAATTTGTAAAATTATACCATTTTTAAAAGATACTTACTAATTTTTAGATAAAATAATAAAAATATTTTTACAAGAAGGTTACAAATGGGCGATAGTTGCAAAAAAGCTTATATTACTACACCAATATATTATGTAAACGATGTGCCACATATTGGGCATGCATACACTACAATAATTGCAGATACATTAGCAATTTACTCAAGAATGGTTGGGTTAGATACATTCTTTTTAACAGGAACAGACGAACACGGACAAAAGATAGAACAAGCAGCACTTGCTAGAGGCAAAAGCCCTCAAGAGTATGCAGATGAGATTAGCTCGAAATTCAAAGCACTTTGGGATGAGTTTGATATAACTTACGATAAATATATAAGAACAACAGACAAAGAACACAAAAAAGGTGTGCAAGTAGCGTTTGAAAAGATGCTAGAAAAGGGCGATATATATAAAGGTACATACAAAGGGCACTACTGTATTAGTTGTGAAACATTCTTTACAGATACTCAAATTGTAGATGGCGAGCTATGCCCAGATTGCGGTAAAGAGACCTCTATTGTAGAAGAAGAGAGTTACTTTTTTAAACTATCTAACTATCAAGACAAATTAATCGAATGGTACAAAAAGAACGAAAAATGTATTCTGCCAAAGACAAAGAAAAACGAAGTTATGCGTTTTGTAGAGGGTGGATTAGAAGATTTATCAATTACAAGAACAAGTTTCGATTGGGGTGTAAAACTACCTGATAGCGTAAACGACCCAAAACATGTAATGTATGTATGGCTAGATGCCCTAATGAACTATGTTACAGCACTAGGTTACGGCACAACTAATGAAAAAATGGACTACTGGCCAGCAAGAGTACATTTAATTGGTAAAGATATTTTACGCTTCCACGCAATATTTTGGCCAGCATTCTTAATGAGCTTAGATTTACCACTACCAAAACATATTGCAGCACATGGTTGGTGGACAAGAAACGGCGAAAAGATGAGTAAATCTAAAGGTAATGTAATTAACCCTAAAGAGGTTGCAGACGCTTACGGTTTAGAGAACTTCCGCTACTTTATGCTTCGCGAAGTACCATTTGGAGGCGATGGCGACTTTAGCCAAAAGGCTCTGATAGATAGAATAAACTCAGACTTAGGTAACGATTTAGGTAACTTGCTTAACCGTCTTATTGGTATGAGTGGCAAATATAGCGAAGGTGTGGTAAATAGTGACAATGTAGAAAAATATTACCAAGCTGAGTTAGATGAGGTAAATGAATCTTTAGCAAAACTAGAACCTCTGCTTTTCGATATGCAACTACACCGCTACTTAGAAGAACTTTGGCGCCCACTTAGCGTTGCAAACAAAGCGATAGATAAGTACCAACCATGGAACTTAATGAAAGAAGGTAAAGAAGAAGAGGCTTTCGCACTAAATGGCTTAATAGCAAATATTCTAGCAAAAGTTGCAATTATGCTACACCCTGTAATGCCAAAGAGTACCAATAAAATATCGCAAGCACTAGGCTTTGAAATTGGCTTAGATAGTTACACAAAACTAATAAGAGAAAAAGGTTTATTAGCTGAATTTACAATAACAAAAGTTCCGCCACTATTCCCAAGAGTAGAAGAGCAGTTATTAAAAGAGGTAGAGCCTCCAAAGCAAGAAGCAAAGCCAAAAAAAGAGGAGAAAAAAGAGGTGAGTACAAGTGGAGTTATAACAATAGACCAATTCTTCCAAACAGAGTTAAAAATTGGAACAATTATCGAAGCAGAAGAAGTACCAAAAAGCAAAAAACTATTAAAGCTAAAAGTAGATTTAGGCGAAGAGAACCCACGCCAAATTATTGCAGGTATTAAAGAGTGGTATAGCCCAGAAGATTTAGTAGGTACACAAGCGTGTGTTGTAGCTAACTTAAAGCCAGCAAAACTTATGAGTATGCTTAGCGAAGGTATGCTACTTGCCGCAAAAGATGAAAACGGCTTAAGCTTACTTCGCCCAGAAACACCAAAAACAGCAGGAACAAAAGTATCTTAATGACAATAGAGAATTTAATAAATATAATCGGTGGCGAACTGGTAAACGAACCAAAAATTAAAAGAGTAGAGTCTGCAACAATCTACCCATCTAAAGTAGATAGTGGTGACCTATTTTTTGCAACCGATAAAGAGAGTGCAGATAAAGCTATAGAAAATGGTGCATTTGCTATTGTTTATGAGGACGAGCTAGAGATTACAGATAGTGAAATTGCATATATTAAAGTAGAATCTATTAAAGAAGCTACGCTAAAATTTTTACGCTATGTTGTATTGCAAAAAGAGTCTAAAATATACCTTTTTGAAGATATAGACATATCGTTTCTAAAACAAATCGTATCAAGACGCTCTAGCATTTACACTATAATCTCAAGCGATTGGAAAAAGAGCTTCGAAGCAGTATTGAACTCTGATTACGAAGTATATATTACAAATTCTAAAGAGTTAGCCGAGTCGCTGTCGCCAAACTACAAAACTCAAAAAGAGTTAGCGTATGGCTATATAATTTCTGACTCCTTACTAAAAACTACATTTAAAATAGATAAATATATTTACCAAAATGCCCAAATGTCGCCACTGTTTATAGATAATATTAAAAAAGTAGTAAAATTTTGCCAAGATTGGGATATAGAGTACGATATAAACCGCTTAAAATATACAAAAGAGTTTAGACCATTTTATGTAGAAGATGACTTAACTCCATCAAATATTGGCACAACAGAGAAAGTTTTAATATTTGTAAACGATTTAAAAATAGTAGATAGAGCAATCCAATACTTAAGACACGATGGCAAATGGATTAAAAGCATTGTTCTAACACCACCAAAATCTAAACTAGAAACAGTAGATAGACCAAACTGGTACCAAAACGAGCAAGAAGCAAAAGAGATACTAAAAAACAACTTCTTCCACTACGCATTTTGCTACAACTTAAAACCAGAAGATATATTAAATAGAGATGAGGATAATAACTCTCTTTTTTAAAACATCTCCAATAGCATCATGATAGAGCTTTATATCAATTTTTTGGCTTAAAGTAAAAAGTTTAAAACTAGCCACTGCGTCATTCCCACGAAAGTGGGAATCCACGGTTTAAATTGTCAAAAAAGTTAAATTGCAACTTATAGACAGTTAAAATTGTAGATTCCCGTTTTCACGGGAATGACGGCGGTGGAAAAT
>WFYP01000099.1 GCA_015490055.1 Nitratifractor sp. | reverse complement strand
GTGGTAATGTGTATGGTATTAGGGAGTGCTGGAATTAGTGTAATTAGTTATCTATTGCTAAATAGAAAAGGTTAAAATTTGAAAAAAATTATAGCTGTAATCTTTTTACTATCTGCAATATTTTTTGGATGGACTTTTAAATACACTTATGCCACTAAAGTACAAGAGCCAAATATAGATGCCGAGCTAAAGCAAGTTGCAACAAAAGAGTATCTTGAAAATAAAATTAAAGAGGCACTAAAGCAAGACAATATAGATGATGCAAAAAGCTATATTAACTTGGCTAGTTATTTAAATACTCCAATACAGAGTGAGTTAAAAGAGAAAGTAAAAAAACAAGAAACCCCAATAGCAAGTACAATCCGAAAAGCAAAAGAGTTTGCAAGTGGCTTTATAACCGGCAAAAGCGAAAGTGCTGCAAGTTTGGGTGGAAGTGTAGTATCTGACTTTACAGTTGTAGGTGATTTAAGAGATACATACAAAGAAGGAAGCAAATATTTACAGGGACAAAATTACGATAAATTCTTACTAAGTATATCTTTGCTTGGTTTAGCCATAACCGCCTCTACCTATGTAAGTTTCGGAGCAACTGCTCCAATAAAAACTGGAGAAGCAGTAGTAAAAACAGCATACAAAAGTGGTAAACTAACAAAAGGCTTTATGAAAATATTAGATAAAAAGTTTTCTAAAAGTGTAAATTTAAAATTAGTAAAAAATTTAGACTTTGGCTCTTTTTCTAAATTTAAAAACTCTAGCAGAGCAGTAATAAAAAGTATAAACCCAAAGCCATTTAAAACCCTATTTAAACAGTTAAACACAATCAAAAACAACACCTCTTACATAGATAGCGTTAAACTATTAAAATATGTAAATAATGAAAAAGATTTAGCTAAAATTGTCAAAATTAGTAGTAAATACAGAGATAATACAGTCGGAGTCTTCAAAGTTTTAGGTAAAAGAGTTTTAAGAACTGGTAAGGTTGTTATTAAATATACAAGTAAATTTATTTTGAATATTATTGGGTTTATCTTGTCTATATTTGGATTTTTAGTTACGATGTTTTTTGGTAGATTGCTAAGAAGCAAAATTTTATGAACTTAAGGGCACCTCTAAAAATAGGTGATACCCACAACATCTCTAGCTTTTCTCTAGGCTAGGCACTCTTTCGCAGTACTAGCTGGGCTAATTCAAGAAAGAGTAACGACGCATAGAGGAAAGCTAGAGATGCCCTTTGGGTGGACAATGCAAACGCAATCTTGCACAAGATATTTACTTCGTCTTAGCTTTGGCTAGGACTTGAAAATCTCTTGCACAATCTTACATTTGCATTGCCCATTGTGGGTATTACCTATTATTAGAGGTGCCCTTAAATATCTTAACTTCAGTTAATAACATTGTTATTGCCCTTTATTTTTACTTAAAGGCAGTTAGAAAAATATAATCTCTTCCTGATATGAAAACTTTATATTTTTTCTGCTGTAAGTACTTTTTGGCAAAGATTATATCGTTTAGTAGTATGCCCATTTCGCTGAAGTTGTAGTTTTTGGTTTTGGCTCCGTAGATTAGGGTGTTATCTATCCATCGGCTGTTTGGGAAGCCTAAGATAATGGCTGAATTTTGTTTTAAGTGTTCTTGTACTAACTGCATTAGGAATGGTTTATAATTTATAGATGGGCTTTGTAGGGTGCCTATTGAGATTATTAAATCTTGTTTTGGTAGGTTTAACTCTTTTAATTTGCTTATGTCGTGGGTTATGAAGTTTGTGTTTGGGTGGGCGAAGTGTTTTTTGGCGTACTCTATTGCTGTTTTAGAGTGGTCTATGCCTGTTAGTTTTAGTTTGTTAAACTCTTCTTTGCTTAGTAGCTCTTTTATTAATTTAAATTCGTCGGCTTTGTTTATTCCTAAGTTTAATATATGCTCTCTTTGGGTTACATTTGCTAGTTTTAGAGCTTGTTTGAAGCTGTGTAGAAAGTAGGGGTGGTTGTTTTTATCTATATTGAAAAATAGCGAGTTAGTGCCGTATTTTTCTGTTTTATCTTCTATTTTGGCGTTGTGAAACGAGCTGTTTTGATTTAGCTTTGCAAAGCTTAGCTCTATCTGTTCGCCTACTATTTTTGGTGTTAATAGTTTGCATTTAAATATTTCGGCTAAGTCTGCCCACGATTTTATACTTAGAGCGTTTGGCGTGGTATCTGGGTTGTTGGCTAAAAAGCTTAGCTTGTTGGTGCTTGCTAACTCTTTTTCTAAAAAGTTGTAGATTTCTAAAAGTGTTTCATTCTTAAAAGTTTTCATGTATAAATCTCCTTTTTAAGAAGCTTAGCTTCTTAAAAATTCCTCTCACTGAAGCTTTGCCTTTGGCAAGAGAAATATTCATACCTTTTGTTATAAATTTTTTTGAAAGTATGAATATTTCATAAGAAGTATTTTATCTAAAAACGGTACACTTTATCTATGAAATTGAATAAAATAGAGCGATTAAAAGTCGATTTAAAACCTGTAGAGTATCTTAGTAAATTGCAAAGTTTAGATTTTGCTAATTTGCAAGAGAGTGATAGATTTTATCTTAAAAACTTTGGTATTTATACGCAGAGCCAAAGAAGCGATGAATTTATGCTAAGGGTTCGGGTAGCTGGTGGTAGGATTGCTGTTGAGCAGTTAGAGTCGATAGTTAAAATTGCAAAAGAGTTTAATGCTAGGCTAATATTGACAGCTAGGGCTCAGATAGAATTGCAAAAATTGACGCCTGATAATATATTAAAAGCTTATTTGATGCTAGAGAGTTTTGAGCTTACTTCTTGGCAGACTTTGACAGATAATTTTAGAAATATTGTTACCGATTCTTATGATGGCTTGGCAGAAGATAGCCAAATAGAAGTTTATGATTTGATTTTGAAGATGCAAGAGCTATTTTTGAAGAAAGCTGAGTATATAGGTATGATACCACGCAAATTTAATACTGCTATAAGTGGTACTAAAAGCTTGCCTACTAGCTTTTTTGGTAACGATTGCTACTTTGCTTTAGCTAAGAAGAGTGGAGAGTATGGCTTTAATTTATATCTTGGTGGTAAAAATAACGAAGTTGCTAAGAGTGCCAATATTTTTGTAAAGCAAGAGGATGTAGTAGAGCTATTTGGGGCAGTTATAGATGCCTATTTAAAGTATGGATTTCGTGGTAGTAGGACAAAGGCTAGACTATTCTTTTTAATAGATAGTGTTGGAATTAAGGGCTTTGTAGAGTATATTAAAGAGTTTTATAGCAAGCCAATAAGCGATGCTGGTGAGTTGCTTGTGTCTAAATTTGATAGTAGCAATGACTTTTATAAATTGGCAAATGGTAAATATGCTTATAGGTTTAAAAGTAGATTTGGAGAGATAGATATTGCTAGTTTAGAGAGTATAATTGAGCTTGCAAAGCAAGAGGATTTAGAGCTTCGTTTTGGAATTGACCAAAATATATATCTGTTTGGGTTAGAGAGTAGAGAAGTTCCATTTAAGGGGCTAAGCGAAAACCAAAATTTACTTGTATGTGCAGGCAGTAGATACTGCTTTTTCTCGCTATTTGATACTAAAGATAGAGTGCAAAATTTGGAGCTTGAAAAGATTAATAGATATAATATAAAAGTGGGCTACAGCGGCTGCCTTAAGGGTTGTGGACGGCATAATTTTAGTGATATTGGCTTGGTTGCTATTAGAACAAATCTTTATGGAAATGTAGAGCAGGGTGTAAGGCTATTTTTAGGTGGTCTATATACCAATGGTAAGAGTGGGGCAAGACTAATTTATTGGGCTATTCCTTTGCGTACTTTAAATAGTGTTGTTAATGTTATTATTGAAGAGTTCGAAGCTAGTGGTTTTAGTGATTTTGAAGAATTTAGCAAAGAGATATTGGCAAAATTTGAGAGTGAATTTCTGGCTTTTTGGTTTTTGGCTAAGCTTTATACTAAACAAAAGGCTAGTTTAAAAGAGCCTGATAGTTTTGATTATTTGCTTAGTGGTAGTGATGCTTTAGTTAGTGAACTTAAAGAGGGTAAAGATAGGCTTTATGAGAGTATAAAGGAGTTGGAGAGATTGGTTTATAGTTGATGAGATTAGGATATAGGATTTGGGATATAGGATTTAGGGTTTAGGTGAGGGCATTTTACCATAGATGATGTGAGAGGTAGATATGTAATATGGATGAAAATATAAAAAAAGTATGTAAATATTGCGGCAAAGAATTGCATGAGTTTGATTGTAGTAGCTTAAGTACAAAAAATGAAATACCTACAAATAAGTTCTTAAGATGGATATATAAAGTATTTATGATTATAGAGATGCCCTTAACATTTTTGCAACTTTTTGTTGTTGAAACTTCTAAAAATCGTAAATTTGAAGAAGCTGGCAAAATAATTACTTGCACAAATAGAGATTGTATTGGTTATTTGGAAGGTTGCTTAGGTAAGGGTAAAGGGTTATTCGTTTAAAATAATTATAAGCACTATATTGTGTAGCTTTAAATATTTGATATACGCGTAGGGTCGATTTATCGACCAATAAGAGATGAAATCCAATTTTATGGTCGATAAATCGACCCTACATATAATTATTTTAAAAAATATTTTTCTTTGGCTGATGTGTGCGACATGGTTGCACCTACATTTTTTAACTGCTTGTAAATGCTACGCTAAGGTAGCCTACTACTCTCTCTTTATCGTTTGTGATGTCACCGCTTGTTCTGTAGTCTAGTATTGTGCTTTTTAGATTTTCATCTTTTGCATTTTCTACTAAGGCTTTTATTCCTATAATTCCGCACGCTTCGCATCCCATATCTAAAATGTCATTGTCTAATTTTTCTATACCATTTATGCAGATGCTATCTAATGTGTGTGCTCTCTCTTCAGTATAGAAGTGGCTTAAATCGCTACTAATTACAACTGTAGTTAGGCTATCTTGTAGTAGCCAATCTACAACTTTTGCTAACTCTTTATAGTCTATATCGCCATAAATTAACTCTATAACTTCTACATTTGGCTGATAGTATTTTATAAAAGGCATTTGTGTCTCTGTTGAGTGCTCTAATTTATGAGCTTCATCTACAAAACCTATATTAAATAGTTGTTTCATAACATGCAAATACTCTTTATCAATAGGTATATCTCCTAATGGTGTTTGGTATTTATCGTAAAAAGAACCGCTTATACCTTTAAAATATACATGGTGGCTAGGTCCTATTACTACTACTCTTTTTGCTTTTTTGTTTGCTAAAACTCTATGTGCAAAATTTGCTGTAAAACCACTATATATGTATCCTGCATGTGGTGATATTATCGCTTCTGGCTCTAATTTTAATAGCTCTTTATCTTTCAAATTATTATCAAGTGCATCATTAAACATCTCTATTAAACTTTTTATTTCAACTGCACTATTTGGGTAAAAAGACCCTGCGTTTCCTGCTACTCTTATGCTCATAATTACCTCCAAACTCCGGCAATTTCTGTACCACATTTTGGGCACTTGCCGTTATTTAATATATTTTTTCTTACGCTAAAACCTACCCTTTGTATTAAACTCTCACCACAATTTGGGCAATAAGTTGTATTATCGTTTAAGATATTTCCCATATAGATAAAGTTAAGTCCTGCCTCTTTACCTATATTGTATGCTCTCTGTAGCGTCTCTACAGGTGTTGCACCCTTGTCGTTTACTTTGTAATCTGGGTGGAAAGCACTTATATGCCATGGGGTATTAACATCTAACTCTTTAGCGATAAAGTTTGCAATATCTCGTAACTCTTCGTCGCTGTCGTTATCGCCTGGGACTATTAAAGTTGTACACTCTACCCAAAAGTTTCTCTCTTTAAGTCGCTTTAGGGTATCTAGCACACCTTCTAGTCCGCCTTTTAAGTATTTTTTGTAATACTCATCTTTAAAACCTTTTATATCGATATTAAAGGCATCGATTATGCCTACCATATCGTCTATAACTTCTGGACTCTCAAAGCCGTTACTTACAAAAACATTTTTAAGCCCTGCCTCTTTTGCTAAGAATGCTACATCTTTTGCAAATGGGTAGAAAATTGTTGGCTCATTATATGTGTATGATATACTTTTGCACCCTTTCTCTACTGCTAAACTTACAAGTTGCTCTGGTGTAACATCGTAAGAGCCATCTAACGATTTGCTTTGAGATATTTGCCAATTTTGACAAAACGGACACTGAAAATTACACCCAACTGTACCTATACTCAGCGAAGTATTGCCTGGCAAAAAGTGATATAGCGGTTTCTTCTCTATTGGATCGATATTTATGGCACTAACCTTTCCATATACCAAATTAACAAGATTGCCATTTTCGTTTTTATTAACACCACAAATTCCAACTTGCCCATCCTTTAATTTACAATAGTGCCGACAGAGCAAACACTCTATTTTGCTACCCTCATTTTTATAAAATTCATGAACTCTACTCATATCTAATCCTTTAAAAAACTAACCACTAACTAACCTTTATTGCTTCGTAAACATAAATATTTGGATGCAAAGTTAAACAGTTTGGACTCATTCCCGCTTTCATACATAAAGAGCCAAAAAATTCATCGAAGCTGTTTATTTGCTCCCAAACGCTTGGCAGGTATGTAGCTTGGTACTCATTATATTGTAAAATAACTCCGTGGATTCCTGGTTTTATTTTACTTCTTAAATCTTCTACATTGTCATACGGCAGAGGTTTAGGTTCGGTCAAAATAGAGACTTCTACCTCTAAATTATCTAATTCATCTTTGCTAATTGGCTTAAAGCGTGGGTCGTTAAGTGCTGCAGATTTTGCATTTTGGATAATATCGTCTATTAAA
Source organism: Nitratifractor sp. (assembly GCA_015490055.1). GTDB lineage: Bacteria > Campylobacterota > Campylobacteria > Campylobacterales > Sulfurovaceae > JAADEQ01. Next base: position 11,353 of record WFYP01000099.1, on the reverse strand, counting down.
CTTTGGTGTGCAATAATTGAGCCTATGCATCCTCTTAGATTATTAAACTCATTAATTGTTACAAAAACAGCCCCTTTCTCTTTTAGCCAAGGGTGCTTTTTAATTAAAGCTTCTTTATCTATTATTTGTTTATTTAAAACAGCTTCTTTTATAGCATCTTTTGCAATTTTTAATATTATATTTTTTTGTTCATTGTTATACATTTTTAATCCTCTTTTCTAACTAAGGTTATATTTAATATAGCCAATTTTTGTCTGATTAGATGCTACTTAGGTTACATTATGCTATAAATATTAAAAAAAGTGATATCGGGGAAGAGATTCTTACTCTTAGCCTAAGCTAAGAGAGATTTGAGGTTTTAAAATTATTTTTTAGGGCTATCCTTGATTTCTGCTACCATAGCTCCTCTTAAGTCGCCTACTTTAAAGCCTGTAGCTTTGTCATTTGGATAGTATTTTTTAATAACATTAGCAATTTTTGGGTCAATATTTTGACCATGACATTTAATACAAGCTTTTGATACTAAAATTGGCACATAAACTCTTTTTGTACCATTAACATCAACTACTTCTGGTTTTTTTACAAAAGTTTTATTATCTATCTCTTTTTGAAATTGCTCTAAAACTTTTGCATCAATGCTATCTGGCTTATTTGCTTCGTTTCTATATTTGCTTGCAACTCTTCTTACAGTAACACCTTTTGGAAGTTTTTTTTGAACTTCTGCTGTAATTGCTACAGCTCTTGTTGCACAAAAATTTACAGCTTTTAAACCACTTTTATCCTCTTTGAATTTAGCTTTTAAATTCTTTTTTAACTCTCCGCCAAGCATTTTTATAGCCGATACACCTTTTGAAATTATAGGTGACATTTGTACTTTTGTAGTATTAGTCTCTGCGCTATTTGCATAAATTGCACTTGCTATTATCATAGGGATAATTACTTTTTTCATATTATAACCTTTTCTTATTTTATATTTAAGATGAAATTATACTTAAAGAATCTTAAAACAATAATCACTATTTTTTCTCAAACAAATTAAACTTATATTCTAACTGAATGGTACTATCGGCTGTTGCTAAACCTTTGTGTAAACTTTTGGTATAGCCTGCACCGATTTTTAAACTTAATTGTTTATTAATTTTATACGATAAACCTATGTTAGTTGATACAATAGCTCCGCCATTTGTTTTTACTCCACCTCCACCGCCAGCTCCTATTAAGGCTTCTGCCCATATATTTAATTTACTATAAATTGGAATTTTTGCCCCTAATCCTAATAAGCCTTCTGCATATCCTCCAGCTTCTCCTTTATATGCCCAAAATGTTTGACCTGTTAGATAGAAGTAGTTATTTAAGTATCTATCAATAGCAATGCCTAGCATATCTATTCTGTGTTTCTTTAACTGTTTTGTTTGAGCTTTTAAGTGAGATTTCTCTATTAACCTTATATCTAAATTTATAGGCATAGCGTTACTGTTTAAAGTATAAAATGAGTCATAACTTAAAGATACTCCTAAACTATTTGTTTTAAATTTACTGTTAAAAGAGCTTAAATGAGAAGCCTCTAAGCCAATAGTCAAATCTTTGTAAATATTGGTGTATATACCTGTTCTAAATCTATATAGCGCCCCTCCGCCACTATTGATTTTACCTCCACCACCTAAGCCTAATTCTGATTGAAATTGTAGATATATGGGTATATTCTTATTTTTAAGCTGATACCCCAGACCTGCGAAAGTCTCCATATATCCAGCCGAAGCTCCACCACCAGCTGCTGACATAGATAGTGAAGTAAATAGATTATTTGGATATATTTTTTGCAACTCTATACCTATCCATTTCATATCTTTTATCTTATCTCCAGATAAATTTTTTGAAGATGAATCTACTTTGTAAACGCCACTTTTTAACATTAAATTCCACTCATCATAATTCGATGTATTACTCCGTTTGCTTTTAGAGTATAGAGGAATATACAAAGAGCTATATATTTGAGAAGAGTTTATATTTCCATTTGGAAATCTTACTTTACTTACACCTATGCCTAGAGCAAAGTTTTTACTTTTAATGTCTATTTCTGCATAGGGTCTTAGCATTAATCCACCACCTTGAGGAGCTGCACCTCCACCTCCAGCACCAATAAAGATACCACTTTTTAAATCTATATATTTACTAAAATCAGTTTTTAAACCACTATCTACACCTAAAGTAAAAAAGCCACCTCTTTTACCCTTGCTTGCACCATATATTTCGATTCCTTCGTACCAATTAGGTGTAAAATTAAATAGTAAACCAAAATGTGTCATACCTAATTTTTCATTTTTGGGTAGTTTCCACTCTTCATACCCTATTGTAGCTTCTGTTTTTAAAATATTTGCGGATAAAAGTGTAAAACAAGAGAGTATTGATATTAATAGTTTTTTATTCATTGAGCTGTTAATCCTTATATAAATGTAAAGACATTTTATAGTTATTCTTATTAGAAATCGTATAAGTTGTATAGTAATTTATGAAATTTTCATTAATACTCTTGACATTACACATATAAATATGATAAACTTACTGACGAGTAAGTAAGTAAGGGTTGTTATGAGTAAAAAAGAGAAGATAATCAAAGTTGCATCGAAGTATTTTAGTGAAGTTGGGTATGATAAAGCTTCGCTTGATGATGTAGCTAAAGAGGTTGGGGTTAGTAAGGCTGCAATTTATTACCATTTTAAAGATAAATTTGCACTTTACGAAGCTGTGCTCTGTAGTCGCTTTGGTGAATTGGCTAAAATTATTGATAAAATTGATGAGAGTAAGCCAATAGAAGCTTTGCGAGAGTACATAGAGAGTTTTGGTAAGTTTTTAGTAGATAAGCCATGTTTTAGTGCTATTTTTGCACGAGAGTTGGCAGATGGGGCTATGAATATGCCACAGAGTTGCTCAAAGCAAATGTCTTTGAATTTGCAAAAGCTTAGCAAAATTTTGCAAAATGGTGAAGCTGAAAATATTTTTGCAAAAGAGAATGCTTTTATGGTTCAAATGATGATTGTAACACCATTAATTAACTACAGAACAACAAAAAAATTAAGAGAGGTAGTAATGGCAAATTTGAGAGATGTTAAAAATATAGATGTAGATTTAGAGGATATTATTCCAAATCTTGCAAGTAAAATTATAAAGGCTTTAAAATGTTAAAGAAGAGTGTTTTAATATCGAGTGTAGTTGTTCTTTCACACGCTACAACTATGGGGCAACTGTTTAATGGTTTGCAGAGTCACTATCAGATGCAAAGTGATAGATTGAGTATTTCGCAAGCTAAAAATGCTCAAGCGATGGTTAAGGCTCAGTTTTGGCCAAAGGTAAATGCTTTTGCTAGCTATACGCACTATTCGTATCCTACCGTAATGAAGCCAATTTCTCCAACTGATACCTCAAAGCTTTTAGCACAACATAAGCCATTACCTATTAGTCGAAATATAGCAAGAGTTGGGGTTAATTTATCTATGCCTATATATGTTAAGTCGCTCTTTACACTTGCCCACAAAGCAGAGGCTATGCAAGCTTCGGCTCGTGCAAAAAGACGAGTTGATTTGCTTAAAAACGAAGCAGCTATTGTTGGAGCAAATGCTAATTGGCGATATTTGGAAGGGTTAAAGAGTAGTTTAATTCAAAAAAAGAGAACGCTTAATAAGACACTTTCGATTACACGAGCTCAAGTGGCACTTGGGCGTAAGCCAAAGGTTGCAGAGTTTAAGGTAAAAGAGGGGCTTAATAAGATTAAAATTGCTATTAACAATATTAAAATTCAAGAGCAAAATCTGAAAGCTTTAATAAAATCTTTAACTGGCATTACCATTAAAAGACCAGTTAGAATGCGAAAAGTTGGCAGTTACCATGTGGCTTCACTTGCACCTGTTGCTCCGCTTCGTGCTAAAAGTAGAGCAGATTATCTGAATATGAAGGCCCAGAGGGAGAAACTTTACTATCCGTCAGTTGCTTTAAAAGCTAACTATACACGAAGTTATGGAAGCGACTATATAGGCGAGAGAAGTGTGCATAGCAACTATAGTTCAGTTGGCGTAATGTTGAATATGCCACTACTCGATATGCCTCAGAGAAAAAGTGTGCAAAAGGCTAAGTTGGCGTATATGAAGAGCCAGATAGATATTAAAAAAACATCTAGTGAGCTTAGAGCAAAAGCAAATGCAATGAGAGAGCAGATGAAGTATATTCGCCAATCTATCGGCTATGCAAAAGAGAATGTAAGAAACGAAAAGCAACTTTTAGGAATTGCTAGAGCTTCTTACGAAGCTGGCAGAATGCCGATAGAGGAGTATTTAAGATATATAGACGCATATTATGGTGCCAAAGCAGATACTTACAAAGTACAAGCATCATATTGGCAAACATTGGCACAGTTGGCATTTGTGTATGGTAATAATTTTAGACGAATTGTTAAGTAAGTTAAGAGTTAAGAATTAAGAGTTAAGAGTTAAGAATTTGTGGTGTGGCTTCGCCACTGTTAATGATGTGATAATATTTCATAGGCATTGTTTTAAGAGTTGGAAAGTTCTATTAAATATTGATATATATGTAGGGTCGATTTATCGACCAATAATTGAGGTGAATATCTGTTTTTATGGTCGATAAATCGACCCTACGAGATAAACCTAAATTTAAGGGCATCTCTCAAAGTGCTTTTCTTGGATTGATGCATATGTGATAAAATCGCACAAATATAGAGCTTATAGCTTACAAAAAAAGGGGAGAAAATGAAGAAAATTGTTAAGTTTATTATATTTATTTTAATAGTTGCCATACTTGTAGTTGGTGGTATTAAATTAATTAAAAAGAGAAAAGCTAGCGAGGCGAAGACGCCTGTGGCTAATGAGTATGCGGTAATTGTAAATACAATGCAGCCAAAAGTTTCAGATGTAGAGCTGACTTTGCCAACTATTGCTTTGGCTGGAAGCGATAGCAATATTATGGTGGCTTCTAAAGTGCCAGGGCGAGTTTTGTTTGCTAAGAAGAGTGGAGATATTGTAAAAAAAGGTGATGTTTTAGTAAAAGTTGATGCAACTTCGCTAAAGGCTTCTGTAGCGTCTATTGATAACTCTATAAATAGTGCAAAAGTTGCTCTTGCAAATGCTATAAGTACACATAAAACTACAGCAAAACTTTTAAAAGTTGGTGGTGCGACAAGAGAGCAATACGATGGTGAGCAAGTTAAGATAGACTCTCTAAAAGCTAAAATTGCTTCGCTTAAAGCTAAAAAGATTAATGTTTTAGATAACTTATCTTACGCAGTTGTAAAAGCTCCTAGCGATGGAATCGTAGCTAAAAGTATGGTAAGTGCTGGCGATTTGGCTATGCCTGGTAAACCGTTGATGAAACTTACTTCTAAAGCTAAAAGTTACTTAATTGTACGATTACCAAATTCGGCAAAAGCTCTTAAATTTGATGGCAAAGAGTATCCATTAAGTCCACTTAATACAACATTTAATGGACTTAATGAGTATAGAGCAGATATAGATAAATTTGTTCCGGCAGGTCAAAGAGTTGATGCGAGTGTTGTTTTGTTTAAAGGCAAAGCGATTAAATTGCCACTAGATGCTATTTTAAATAGAGATGGTAAAAATTATGTATTAGAGTTAAATGGCAAAAAGGTAAAACCAATAGAGGTTAATATTGTTGATAGTGCACAAGAGGGTGCAGTTGTAAGTAATAATTTAGAGGGTAAAACTATTGTAGTTGCAAAACCCGATATTTTACTTCGCTTGATAAGTGGTTATCCTGTGATTGTTAAAAATTCAAAGTAAGGATAAGAGATGTTTGATTATTTCCATAAACGACCCTATCAGCTTTATAGCTTGATATTGGCATTTTTTATCATTGGAGTTGTGGCACTTATTGTATTGCCTAAAAACCTCTTTCCTGATGCAAACAGACCGCAAGTTGTGGTTATTACGCAAGTTCCTGGGGCTACTGCTGAGGTTGCAGCAAGTACTGTAAGTAAGCCAATCGAAGAGGAGATTTCTCGTATTGCTATGGTTCGTGATGTTAGCTCAGTGAATGTGGCAAACTTATCTATTGTAAAAGCTGAATTTGAGTATAAAAAAGGCTTAGAAGCTGCGGCTGTTGATGTGTCAAATGCCCTCTCTATTGCTAAAGGGCGACTACCGCAAAATGTAACACCTGCGGTTTATACAGCTGGGGATTTTACACTACCAGTTGATGTAATAACTCTTACCCCTAAAAAAGATAGCAATATTACGGTTGCAGATATTAGAAAAATTGCCGATAGTTTTATAAAACCATATCTGCTTGGAAATGAAAAAATCGGTAATGTCGAAGTATTTGGCGGGTACCAAAGTGCTATTAATATAGAGGTAGATCCATTTAAAGCGAAAAAATATGGTGTAGATTTTACGAAACTAGCAAAAGCAATTTTTTCTATAAACCGTGACTCACCAGTAGGTTTTGTTAAAGGGAAAGATAACTTTTACACTATTACATATTATGGTGAAAAAGACCAAATTGAAGCACTTAAACAACTACCGGTTATGCCAAACTTGCGTTTAGGTGATATTGCAAAAATTAGTTGGTCTTATAAAAAGAGAACAAGTGGATATATCGGAAATGGTAAAAAAGGTATTGCACTAGCGGTTCAAAGAGCTCCTGGCGGTAGCGTATTAAGTGTATCTAAAGCTGCAAGAGCCGAGATGAAAAAGTTGCAAAAGCTTTATCCAAATATCGACTTTAGTATATCTGATACACAACGAGATTTAATTGAAACTGCCAATACAAATATGCTAGAAGCTTTGCGTGATGCAGTTGTTTATACACTGATTGTTATTATGATATTCTTGGGAAATTTCCGTGCAATTATTGCAGCAGGGCTTTCAATTCCGATGGTGTTTTTTGCTACGATGGCGATTATTTGGCTAACAGGTGGCGAGCTTAATATTGTAATTTATACAGCTATTATTTTAGCCCTTGGAATGCTAACCGATGATGCCGTCGTTGTGTTAGAGAATATTGAAAGGCACTTAAATGAAGAGCACGAAGATTTAACAACAGCAGTAAGAAAGGGAACAAAAGAGGTAATTTCGCCAATTTTTGCAGGAACCATAGCAACTATTGCTGTGCTTTTCCCTTTAATGTTTGTTGGCGATTTTCCACAAAAGATTTTCCGCCCACTTATAGAGACGCTAATTATTGCACTATTGGTCAGTTACTTTTTATCAATTACCTTTATTCCTAGCCTATCAACTTGGCTTTATAAAAATGGTACAGGTAAAACAAAGATAGAGCAGTGGTTCGAAGCACTTTACGAAAACACTATTGGGCGTTTGGTTGTTCCATATATTGGAGTATTGAAATTCTCTAATGGTAAATGGTGGGCACTTAGACGAATGTTTTTAACAATGATTGTAATGGCAACGCTAGTTTTAAGTGTTAAAAATATTATGCCATTAATTGGTAAAGATGTTATGCCACCAATGGATACAGGTATTATAAAAGCTCAAATTGCATTTAGTGCAAACGAAAATGTTGATACAGCCGAGAAAAAATTACAACCATTCTTAAATTGGCTAAACAAACAACCTTGGCTTGTTAGAAGCTCTATAGCATTTGGTAGTGAACCAGGCGTATTAAGCCTTGGTAGTGGTAATTTGCCAACAGAGGCTACAATTACAGTTACAGCAGTAAACCGCTTCGATAGAAATGCGACAATTTGGCAGTTAGAGGGTCAAATTAGAAATCGCTTGGCGAAACTTGATGGTATTAAAAAAGATGATGTTTATGACTTCGGTGCAACGGCTCTATCTAGTATTAAAGCACCACTTGATGTGCGTATTAAATCGAGCGATTACCACGATTTGCCTTCTAAATCGAAAGAGGTGCTAAATGCAATTAAAGATATTAAAGGGCTAACATCAGTTTCGACAAGTTGGGATAAAGACTTTAGTGAAATTGAGTTTAAAATTGATAATAACAAAGCGTTAAGTTATGGGCTAACGCCAATGCAGATAATTTCGCAAATACCACTGCATGGGCAAGTAGCTTCATTGGCAGCGAACTTTACTTCGATGAAGACACAGTTTGCAAGAATTTATCTTAAGGGTAAATTTAGCCAAAATATTGAAACTTTGAAAATGTTGCCAATTAGTACAAAAAATGGGCAAATTCCATTAAGTCAAGTTGCAACAATTAAACGCCACTTAGTACCGGCAAAAATTGAGCGAGATAAAATGCTTTATAGTATCGATGTAAATGGTTTCCGATCTAAGCGACCAGTTACACATATTACAGAAGATGCAGTAAATGCACTTAAAAAAGTCGATACAAACGGCTTTATAGTAAGTCAAGAGGGTGATATTGCACAACTTAACGATAGCTTTAAAAGAATGATAAAAGCTATCGGTTTTGGTGTTGTAATTTTATTAATGATTTTAATTGCAATTTATGAGTCTGTTCGTTTAGGGCTTATTATGATTTTAGTATTGCCACTTTCTATGATTGGGGCTGCTTGGGGAATGTTGATATTCCATAAACCTAGCTGTATGCCATCGATGGTTGGATTGCTCTTGCTCTTTGGTATTATTATTAAAAATGCAGTCTTGCTGATTGACTTCTACAAAGAGTATGAAAAAGAGGGCAAAACACCATTTGATGCAGCAGTTGAGTCAGTTCGTGTGCGTTTCCGCCCTGTTATGATGACAGCATTTGGAACAATCGCAGGTATGATACCAATAGCACTAGAGCAAGCGGTTGGATTAGAGCGTCTATCACCATTAGCAGATGTTGCCGTTGGTGGTTTATTGATAGGAACACTATTAACACTAATTTATGTACCAATGTACGCATACGCAACCGACCCAAGAAATAAAAAGAGTAACCCTATTGAGAAGGTAGAAGATTCTCTTTAATAAGGATGAAGGATGAAGTGTGAGTAGGGTGCGACCTATGTGTCGCACCGTGTGTTTAAACGGCAATAAATATTTGAAATTTATACAATAATATACGCGTAGGGTCGATTTATCGACCAATAATTGCAATGAATGCCTATTTTAAGGTCGATAAATCGACCCTACATGTATATATTCAAAAAAGGCAAAAAATGATAATAGGTGATGCATGCCACGAAATGGCAGACGGAGAAATTTTAAATGCACATTTAAGTAATTTACCACTCCATAAATGTACAATTTATGGAGACAGGGTACTTAGTGCCAAGTTATCAAAAAGGCTTAGCTGTGCAATAAAACATTTGCCAATTCGTTTGAAATTTAATTATAACAGCAGTATAGAAGATGCAATCGCATTAGGCATAAGTAAAGACCCAACTTTAGTGTTAGATGGTGAGATTTTTATAGAGGGTTTAATACAAGCCGAAGAGATAACGAGGCGGTTTGAAGAGATGTTACATAGGTAACAAAAAGAGTTTAAATTTAAGAGTATAATGTACTGACAGTAACTCAATTAAGGAGAAAATCATGAGTAGTAATTTAAAAAAAGTTGTAATTATAGGTGGCGGTTTTGCAGGGCTTAGAGCACTGTATAGATTAAGCGATTACGATTACCATTTTGAGGTAACAATAGTTGATAAAAGAGATACATCTTTAGAAAAACCAGCACTGCCAGAGGTAGCATTTGATGGTAAAAGTTTAGAACATGTGCATATCGATATTGCACCGCAAGCCAGAAAACACACAGCTGCGTTTGTAGTGGGCGAAGTTGAGTTAATAGATACCGACGCTCAAGAGGTAGTTTTAAAAAGTGGTGATAAATTACCGTATGACTATTTGATTATCGCATCTGGTGCAATTAAAGATTACGATGCAATTAAAGGATATAGAGAGTTTGGTTACTCTGTATGCGACGATACCGAAGCAAAAAGATTAAACGAGCGTTTACAAAGCTTTGAAGGTGGAAATGTAGTAACAGGTGCTGCAAAAAGCGAATTTGGCACAATGGTCGAAGCTCCAAATTTAAAGGCTCCGTGCGAAGGACCTATTGGTGAGATTATGTTTATGATGGATTACCGTTTACGCAAAGAGGGCAAACGAGAAAAAAGTACAATTAATGTCTTCTCTCCAGCAGAAATTTTCTTTGAAGATGTAGGTGATGGGGCAAGGGAACCAGTAGGCAAATTGATGCAAGAGCATGGTATTGAATTAACAACCGCAAAAGAGCTTGTAGAAATTACAAAAGAGAAAGTTATTTTTAGTGACGGTAGCAGTATGGATTGTGATTTAGCAATTATTATACCACCATATAAAGCACCCCAATTTATTGCAAAAAGCAATTTAGGCGACGATAAAGGTTGGGTGCCAGTAGATAAAACAATGAAACATATAGGCTTTGACAATATCTTTGCAGCCGGCGATGTAAGTGCTTTGGCCCAACCAAAACTTGGACATATTGCAATTAACCAAGCCGATGTTGCTGTAAGTTCTATTTTAAAAACCGAAGGTATCGAACACGAAGAGGTTAAATTTAACCCAGAAGTGTTCTGTATTATGAATATGGGCGGATTTAGTGCAATTTTGATTTACTCTAATGCACTTTATAACGGCGAATACGACTTTGCTTGGCATTCACCAATAGCTAAAATGATGAAAACAGGCTTTGATGATGAATACCACTACACCCACGGACATATGCCACCAGATGTTGCAGTAGAAGCGTTAGAGAGCTTGCTACATAAATTTGGCAAGAGAGGGTGAAGGTAGAAGGTTATAGGGTGCAGTGCCTCACTGCACCAATTAGAAAAGGAGAATTATGCAAGAGATAAGTTTTGATGAGTACTTAAAAAGTTTCGATTACGATGAGCGAAAAGCGATGAAGATTAAACTCGATGAGATGCTTAAACTTTACGAAGAGGGCAAGGCTGAAATTATCGATATTAGATTTAAAGATGAGTATGAAGCGTGGCATTTAGGCTTTGGGAAGAATATCCCTTTAAACGAATTGCCAAACAGAATTAATGAGTTAGATAAAAATAAAACAATCGTTACAGTATGTCCTCATTACGATAGAGCAGAAATAGCAAGACTATTTTTAAAGCTAAAGGGCTTTAATGCACGCTATTTAACCGATGGATTACTAGGAGCTGTAGATTACTTGCGTGGTGATAAGGCAAGGGATTATATGGCTAAGGTTAGGGCTTAGGATACTAGGATTTTGGGTATAGGATGTAGATTGTAGGGGACGACCTGTGTGTCGTCCCGTTAGCTTAAAATGCTTTGATATTTTTAAGTATTTGAAGTTAGCGGGACGACACACAGGTCGTCCCCTACGGGTAAATAAATTAAAAAAACAAAGGATGTAAAAATGGCAAATTTTCCAGAGAACATTG
>WFYP01000098.1 GCA_015490055.1 Nitratifractor sp. | reverse complement strand
GTCTATAGTTATGCCATTATAGCTATCTTCTATAAAGTTTAACAAAACTTATTTACTCTCTTTTACCTGTGTATATTCTGCATAATATGTACTACCATCACTAAAGCTATTAACAGTAAGTTTAGAGAAATTGTCTAAATAGTCCCAAAAACTCTGAATTAACTCTTTATCAACTCCTTCAAGTTCATCTAAAGCCTCTCTCATCGTTCCTAACCACTCGATTCTTGCTTTCTCATTTATAGAGAAGTCGTCGTGTAACCTTACCATATACTCATTTAACTCCATTCCTTGTGCTTCATCTTCGTAAACTTTAGGACCGCCACAAATTTGAATAAAGAATTTAGAGTTTTTAATCTTTACTTGCTCGAACTCATCTTCATCTTGTGGAAAAAAGTGAGCAATATCGCTTTCGTATATTTTATCATAGAAGCTATACATTAACTTCTCCATCCCCTCTTTACCACCAACTGCTTCGTAAAACTCTTTTGCAGGATTTTTAAATGTAACTGCTTCGCCTTTAACTACTGGTGTAATATCTAAACTCATAAACTCTCCTAGTCTCTTATTTTGCTCTTATACAATAGATAATATCAAATTATTATAAAAGTAATATAGTCCACTATCTATCTGCAACTATTTGATTATCATAATACACAAAACTACTCATCGCAATAAATTTTACTTAAACAGTTATAATATTCAACTCTTCTATCTCTCATAAATGGCCAAATATCTCTAACCTCTTTGTTTCTTTCTAAATCTAAACCAACTACTAAATTTTGCTCACTCTCATTAGCATGAGCTAAAAACTCTCCTTGAGCCCCACATATAAACGAGTTACCCCAAAATCTAATGCCTTCTATTACACCGCTACTATCAGCCTCGAAGCCACTTCGGTTACAGCTAATTACTGGTATGCCATTTGCTATAGCGTGCGAGCGTTGTATTGTAATCCAAGCATCTAACTGTCTTGCTTTTTCATCCTCGCTATCGCTATCGAACCAGCCAATAGCTGTTGGATATATTAGCATCTCTGCCCCTTTTAAAGCCATAATGCGTGCAGCCTCTGGAAACCATTGATCCCAACAAACCAGCACACCTAAACGCCCAATGCTTGTATCTATTGGCTCAAAACCCATATCGCCTGGAGTAAAGTAAAATTTCTCATAAAAACCAGGGTCGTCTGGTATATGCATTTTTCTATATTTGCCAGCAATTTTACCACAATCAAATACAACTGCCGTATTGTGGTAAAGCCCAGGGGCTCGCTGTTCAAAAAGCGAAGTTACAAGCACAATATTTAGCTCTTTAGATACTCCAGCCCAAAACTTTACATCGGTCCTAAAACTCTTAGCATACTCAAAAAACTTAGTATCCTCACTCTGGCAAAAATACTCCCCTTGGTGTAACTCTTGCAAAACCACCAACTTTGCCCCATTGTTTGCTACCTCTTTAATTTTAGCCACAGTATCAGCTACCATAGCCTCTTTTGAGCCTCGGTAACTCATCTGAATTGCTGCTACTTTTAACATTTTCTCTCCTAAGTGTAAACTATATTTAACAATATTTTAGCAAAAGTGTAAAGTCTATTTTACACTAATATAAAAATCCAAATAGCCAAAGAGGAATTTTATTTTTGAAACCAATCTCTATGTCGTCTGCGACTACAAAGCTATTTGGCATATCTTTTATCTGCTCAAAGCTTTTATTTTTGCCTCCTATCTCTACGATATAGTTATTTAATAGCTTAAAATCCCCATTTTTACTAAGCAGTATTGTATCATCTATTAATCTACTCTCATTATAGTAAGCACTCTTAATTTGATTCACAAAAAAGGTCTCTCTTTGTGTTCCTTTGTTTGTGTTGTTTGCTATTGCTTTCATTAAATTTGTATTATACATAAATATTTTATCTGGCTTAGAGACAACTCCATAACCTCTTGCTTGATAATTAACACTATTTATTAAACTTCCAAGCTCCAAATAGTGCAGATACTCCGACATAGTTGGGCGTGATACACCAACTGCTTGTGATAATTTACTAATATTTGGCAAAAGAGGTACTGAGGTGCTAATAAGATAGATTAACTTTTTTATCTTATCTATTTGGTTAAAGTTTATATTGGCTACATATGGCAAATCTACCTCTAAAATTTGGTTGATTATATTAATTAATAGATGGCTATAGTCATTTTTTCTATCTATTACAAAGGGGTAGCAACCAGCTCTTAAGTAGTCATCAAAGTAGGTAAATGGCTTAATCTCACTTAAAATATTGCTAGTAATTTCAATATGATTTTCAAAAAGCTCCTCTAGAGTAACACTATCAAATTTAATACCGTGTGTAAAAAGTAGATACTCTCTAAAAGATAGATTTGCTAATCTATAGACCCTGACTCTTCTACTTAAATCGGACTCTTGAGCCGATATTTGAATCATCGATGAACCAGAAATTAACATCTTTAAATTTGTGCTATCATAGATAGATTTAATATGGGTCGCCCAATCGCTTAATTTATGAATTTCATCTATAAATAGAGCCTCTCCGCCATACTTTTCAAAATCTAAAGCAAATTCATAAAGCGAAACATTTTTAAAAAATGGATTATCTACAGATATATAAAGAGCTTTTTGAGTTTTTAAAAAATTTTCTTTTAAATATTGAAGCATCATCGAGGTCTTCCCCACACCTCTTTGCCCAACTATCAACAGGGCTCTACTATCCCAGTCGATACTGTCGTAGAGATACCTCTTCTCTTTGTATTTCAAATTGCTTAAAAGTCTCTCTTGTATATTAAATAGTTGTGTAAAATCCATTTATCAAAACCTATATTTTATTG
>WFYP01000097.1 GCA_015490055.1 Nitratifractor sp. | reverse complement strand
GCTACCAGATGCGATAATTTGTAGATTTTCAAATGAATCGTATATACTTTTTAACTCCTGCGACCAATTAGCATATTTATGTATTTCATCAAAACAGAGAAGTTTGCCACCCTCTTGTTCAAACTGCTCTGCAATTTCATACATTGTGAGTTCACCAACAATAAAACTATCCATACTAACATAAAGAGAGTGCTTATCTTTATGTAATTGCATATATTGAGCTATGGTGGTGGTTTTACCTATACCTCTTTGTCCAGTTATAATAGTAAGACGATGTTTTATTTTTTCTTCTTTAATAAAATATCTTTGATAAGGAAGATTATTCCTTTGAAGAAATTTTTTTGATTCTATTGCTAGTTTTGTTATCATTATTTGTTCCTTATTGTCTTATAAGCATCAAAATAATATAGGTTTATAAAACTTATATTATCTTATATTAAGGTAATATAATACCTATTTTTTATATAAAAGAGGTATATAGTTACAATATTATCTAATTTTATATAAAATATTTTAAAGAAAGTGTAGCATAATTAGTCACTATCATTGATAAAACTTGATTTTATTTGATGACACTTGATGTTAAGAAAGTCCTTGTATAATCGCTATATAGGAGGTTACTTGACAATACTTTCAGAAATATTGAACTTACTTATGATAAGATACTGTATTACAAAATACAAAGATATAATTATGAAAGCAACTTCGAAAAGGTAGGACAATAGAAAAAAATTTATATAGCACCATTAATACAAAAATCCAAATAAATATAGTGGTATTTTATTACCACTTCCTACTTCCATATCATCTGCAACCACATAAGAGTCATCCATATTTTTTATCTGTTTAAAGCTCTTACTTTTACCACCAACTTCAACAGTAAACTTATCATCCACTATAAAATCACCTTTTTTAGAAGCTGTTATACTATGCCCTGCATTAGAGAGTATACCACTAAAAAAACTCTCTCTTAAAGTACCTATATCTGGTGTTTGACAAAGTACATGAAACATATTTGGGTTATCAAGATATATCTTCTCTGGTTTTTTGATAATAGCCTCACCTCTTGAAGTTGCCGATACCATTCGTATTATTCTACCCTTTTGTAGAGCATCTAGGTAGGTGTACAGAGTTTTAGGGTCAACTTCAACTGATGCTGCTAGTGTTGTAATATTGGGCTTATAAGGTACAGAGGAACAAAGCAGTGTAAGTATTTTTTTAATATTTCGTAACTTTTTAGGGTCAATGCTATAGATTTGTAGTAAATCTATATTTATCGTTTTATTTATTGCTTCTGTGAGCTTCATATTGACTGTATCTTCATCTTCTAAATAGAATGGATAAAAGCCAAATTTAAAATAATCTTTGAAGTATTTCAGTGGTTTGATTTTAGATAGTATCTCTTGTGAGTGCTTAGAATGGTTTGATAAAATATCTTCAAGAGTAAGTTTAGTAAACTGCTCCCCAGTTTGCATCTCTATAAATTCTCTCAATGAGAGTGTAGGAAGAGAATACTTTAAAACTCTTCTACTTAAGTCTGCATTGTCAAGATGTAGGGCTGAAGAGCCTGAAAAGATGACATTTATCTCTAAAAAGTCCCATATAGTTTTCAGATCAACTGCAAAATTACTTTGGTTATGTATTTCATCTAAGATTAAAAGTTTACCGCCATATGAAGCGAACTCTTTAGCAATCTCTAGTATGGTTGTTGCACTCATCAATGGGTGATCTATACTTATGTAAAGCATCTCATCACTTGATAAGTTCTGTTTCTTCATGTATTGTAGTAACAGGGTTGTTTTTCCAACACCCTTTGCTCCAACTATACCTATAATTCTATTTTTTGCATTAATCTTATGAAGTAAATCTCTCTCATATGCAGGTGTCTTTTTTGATAAAAAGAGTGCAGAGTACTCTTTTAGTGATTCTAATAGCGACATATTGTAACCCTTATCTATTTTAATAGAATATAATACCATAAAATAATTAAATAACAAGGAATGAAATCCTTTCTAATTCCAAGCCATTTAGATAATTAAAATATGCATAATAAATCCTTTTTTGTCAATATTTTGTATGTTAATAAGATTTTAGATAAAATTAGCAAATAAAAAAAATGCACTCTTTTCTCATCGCTGATATACTTAAGTTTTGTTTACGATAGAAATATTAAAGAGTGATATAATTAATTATCTAGTTAGTTGATTATACTATGAAAAAGGAAAATAGATATGCAAAACAATTTATATGCAACACAGTTAAGTAAAGGAGACACAAATATCCTAATGAATAGTGTCTATCAATGGATGATGGTAGGACTTTTGGTTTCGGCACTCAGTGCTTTTATGGTTACACATAGCCAGTATATGCTCCACCTACTTTTTGGAAATCCTTATGCTATTTGGGTACTCTTTTTTATTGAAATAGGTTTAGTCATTGCCATCTCAGCGGGCATTAATAAAATGGATGTCTCTACAGCGAGAACGCTTTTTGTGCTTTTTTCCATTGTAGATGGTATGACGCTTGCTAGTATT
>WFYP01000096.1 GCA_015490055.1 Nitratifractor sp. | reverse complement strand
TATTTAATAATGAAGAGTTAGAAGTCTTAGAAAAATATGCAATAGTCAATAAAATAGATATAAAGGGTAAATTTGTTTAAATTTATAAAAGAGTATGCAAGTTATTATAAAGAGTATAAAAAAGAGTTAATACTAGCTCTTATTGGTATTGTTTTTGTGGCGTTTGCAACGGCGGCTACTGCTTATTTAATTAAACCCGTGTTAGATAAAATATTTATTGAGAAAAATGAACATATGCTTTATATTTTGCCAATAGCTATTATTATTGTCTATTTTTTAAAGGGGCTTGGGGCGTTTTTGCAAAAGTATTATGTTAGTTATATTGGCGAAGATATAGTTCGAAAAATTCGTAATAATTTTTTAAACCATATCGTAACACTTGATATGGAGTATTTTAAAAAGACTCACTCTGGAGAGCTTGTAAGTAGAATTATAAACGATATAAACCGTATTCAAAATGCAGTTAGTAACGATTTGGCGGCACTTATTCGAGATAGTGTTATGTCTGTTTTTTTAATGGGTGTTGTGTTTTATCAAAACTATAAATTGGCATTTTTTATCTTTATACTTTTACCTGTTGTTATCTATCCGGTTACTAGAATCTCTAAAAAGATTAAAAAGTACTCTAAAGAGACACAGAGTAAAACTGCTGAACTTAACCAAAACTTGAGTGAAGTATTTAGAAATATAGAGACTATAAAGGCATATAACTCTAAAGATTACGAAGTTGATAATTTCGAGAAATTAAACTCTAATTACTTAAAAACTAATCTTAAAATTCTAAAAGCCGAGGGTATTTTAAGACCTATAATGGAGACTTTAAATGCCACCATAGCAGCTATTGTAATAATTGTTGGTGGTAAGGAGGTAATTGCTGGTAGTATGAGTGTGGGAGCTTTTTTTTCATTTATGACAGCCCTATTTATGCTAACAGACCCTATTAAAAAGATATCGTTTACATACTCTCGCTTTCAAGATGCTATTGCTGCAAATGAGCGATTAAAGAGCATAATATCTATAAAACCAACTATAAACAGCGGAAGCAAAGAGTTAGAAAAAGTAGAGTCGATAGAGTTTAAAAATGCAACTCTTAAATATGGAGATAAAAAGGCGTTAGAGTCTATAAACTTTGCTTTAAATCAACCAGCTATTGTTGGCTTGGTTGGCGATAGTGGTGGAGGGAAAAGCTCTTTTATAAGCTTGTTGGAGCGTTTTTATGATACAAGCAGTGGAGAGTTGCTTGTAAATGGATTAGATATAAAAGAGTATGACTTAGAAAATCTTCGCAAAAAAATAGCGTATATCCCGCAAAATATTCATATATTTAGCGACACAATAGCAGCTAATATTGCATATGGTAAAGAGATAGATAGAAAAAAGGTTATAGAGTCACTTAAAAAAGCTAATTTGTATGAGTTTGTAGCAAGCTTAGATAATGGTATAGATAGCGTACTACAAGAGAATGGTAGCAACCTAAGTGGCGGACAGAAGCAAAGAATTGCAATAGCAAGAGCTTTGTACCTAGACCCAGATATTCTACTACTAGATGAAGCAACAAGTGCCCTAGATAATAAAAGCGAAGCAGCTATTATGAAAACAATAGAGGAGCTAGAGAATAAATTTATATTCATAGTAGCTCATCGCCTATCAACAGTCAATAAAGCCGATAAAATTTTGGTATTTAAAGATGGTAAGATAGAGTGCGAAGGAAGTAAAGATGAACTTATAGAGGGTTGCGAAGAGTTTAAAAAGCTTTACCGTTAAAATTAAGTGTGTGAGTTTACTACATTAAAGTACAAAGCCAAGCTATGTACTTTGGCTCTATTTTTTTAACTTATAAACCCTACTATATGGGGATTTAACTACTAAATCAAATAGGTTTTTATCGTAATTACCAAGTAGGAACATTTGTACATAATTAGAAGCAAATGTTTGATTGTCCATTACAATAAATCTGTTTAAATTTTTAATATATAGCAGTATATATCTACCATCTTCATGGTATTTATTTGGTGTAACTTTAATATCTCCGTTATTCTCTATTTTCGTTTCTATAAAATATTTTAAAGGTAACTCTCTATTATTTAAAATTAAATTCCCTTTAAGAGTATCAAATGCAATTCCATTTCTAAATATAATTAAAGAACCATCTTTTTTATACGCATATGTTGGATAAAACCAAATATTACGCTCTCGTTTACCTGTTTTTAAATCTATATTTGAAAATTTCGCAACTACTGGGAATATATTTAACATCTTAAGAGGTGCATAAAAGTAGATATCTCTTGTTTTTTTAGGTAGTTTATAGTTGTTACTAGCTAAATCTTGCAAAAACTTATTTGGGTCTTTTTGATTTGGTTTGTTTATTTGCAATAACATATCAATTATAGCATTACCAGAAGGCTGTATGTATTTTTTACCTTTTTTATCTTGCATTACAAATTCTTTTGGTGCATTTATTATATCGTCTTCATATTTTTTATGAATACTATATGTTTTTGCATACTTTTCAACGCTAAGCCTTGCTAAGTTAGCTGCAAATTGAGGAGAAGTAGATAAAAATAGTTTAGAGATAATAAAGTTATCGTTATTGTGTTTTCCACCATCTATTAATGTATTTGTCTCTGAATAGTACCAAATAGGGTAGCCATAATCCCACCATGTCAGTGTATAATCTTTTGGATTTGACAATTTTTTTAAACTATTTAAATCTTTGACTTCAGCATTTTGAAATACAGGACCTGGATTGTAACCTTCTAATGCATGTTTAACATTTGGATAAATCAAAGCGATGGTCGCTAAAATTAAAAATGTATATTGAAGTTTTTTACTTTGAATATATTCTGAAATTAAGCCAAGCAGATATATAGCACTTAAAGCTGCTATTGGTACAGCATAAATAGTAAATCTAAGCCCGCCCCAATGAGCAAAAAGCCCTATACCAACAAGAGGAAGTGCTAATATAAACTCTTTTTTTCTTATGCAAAGTATCACATATCCAATTATAAACATAAAGAAGCCAGCAACAGAACCAATAATTCGATATGATACATTATTAGCATATGGATTTCTAGGGTCTGGGAAAAAAGGTATTCCACTAGCTTCACTTACTGTCTGCAAAACTCCATAAAAGTGGATAGAACCATCTTTAGTGGTTCCTGTAGAGGTATAGCTAATAACACGACTAATAATAGATGCTAACGCATTACTGCTAATTAAAAAATATAAGAATACAATAGCAGATATATATATTAAAGCTTTTATATTAAAACTCTTTTTAGTAAATAAGAGATATGCTATAGATAGTAGTATAGTTTTTATAATAACTTCATAAATAATAGGTGTAGGGATATGGCTTGCTGATATAAATAATATAGTCAAAAATATATAAATTTTTTCATTTTTTCTATGAAAAATAAGCATATAAATTGTAAAAATAAATATCAAGGCATTAGTTACACTTGAGCCGTGCGGATATAAGAAAGAGTACGCAACTATAAAGATTGATGCAATAAAAATATCTTTAATAGAAAAACTTTTAAGAGATTTTAAGAAGTAGTATAAAATAAAATATGGCATAATAAGAGCAAACATATCTGTGTCGTAATAGCCAGCTAGCGTTCTATTGTAATAACTCCACGCAACAGAAGCTAAAAGTGCACTAAAAAACCCCCATAAAGGTTTATTATATAATTTACCAATAAGAATTAATGGAATAACAATTAAACTAGAGATAATTGTTGGCAAGTATAGCATAACTGTATTTAATGGTATATGTAAAAATTTTACAATAATAAATGTTACAAATACTAATCCTCTCTCTAAAAAAGATGGAACCATATGATTATATTGGTACATATCATAAAGACTTTTTTTAACGCCACTAGCAAAATAGTACCCATCGTTAGTGTTTATCATTAATTGACCATTCCACATATAGGCAGCTTCTCCATGATGCATAAATACCCAAATTAAATGTACTAAAAGACTAAATACAAATGCTATTGCTATGTAAATATAAATTTCTCTTCTCTCTTTTCTCACTAAATCTCCTTTTTATCTCTTGTATTTTTAAGCTCTATCAAAAACTCTACAAAAAAAGCTATAAATATAGAAAATATAAAGCCTGATATAAAAGATGCAATAATTATTAATTTTTTATTTTCTTTATTCAATATATTAACTGGTACAATAACTTTAGTATATATAATTTTAGAATCGGCTGTAGAGTATAAC
>WFYP01000095.1 GCA_015490055.1 Nitratifractor sp. | reverse complement strand
GTTTTATATTTTAGCTATAATAATTTAAATAAACTTAGAATAAAGGGCTTATAATGAGTTTTTCAAAAATAGTATTAATAATAGTAGTGTTAATAATTGGCTATTTGGTAGTGGCATACAATTCGCTTGTATCAATGCGTCAAAGAGTTCTTTCGGCTTGGTCTGATATAGAGGTTCAATTAAAGAAACGATATAACTTAATACCTGCACTTGTTGATACAGTAAAAGGTTACACAAAACATGAGAGTGAAACATTAGAGAATGTTATTAAAGCTAGAAATATGGCATTAAGTGCACACAGTGCCGGAGATGCTAGCAAAGCAGAATCTATGTTTAAAAATGCATTGGGTGGAATTTTTGCACTCAGCGAAGCTTATCCAGAGTTAAAAGCAAACGAAAACTTTAAAAATTTGCAAAACCAACTGCAAGCACTAGAGGCAGATATTGAGAGTGCAAGACGCTACTATAATGCAACAGTTCGTGACTATAATGCAAAAATAGAGTCATTTCCAGAGATATATATTGCACAAAAATTTAACTTCGAGTCATATGAGTATTTTGAAGTAGATAAAGATATAGAGGCAGATGTATATAAAATGCCAAAAGTAGATTTTTAAAGTATATAGATGAAAAAATTATTACTACTACTTTTATTAACAATATTTGTCTATAGTGAAAGTATAGATAGATATGTAGTAGATGCAAATATTGATAATAGTGGCAGAATTAATGTAATAGAAAATATAAGCTACAATTTTGGCAACACAGAGCATCATGGAATATATAGAGATATTCCCTTAAACAATACAAATATTAAAAATGTTAAAGTGCTACAAAATGGTATGCAAGCATCTTTTTCTACAGCAGTTTTAGCAGATGGCAACAATGAGTATGAGCGAATTAAAATAGGCGATGTAAATAGTTATGTAAGCGGTTTAGTAAATTACAAAATTAGCTATAGCATAGATGGATATATAGTAAGAAACAGTGGTGATAAAAATAGAATTATAATAGATTTAATAGGAACTGGCTGGAGGGTGCCTATTAAAAATGTTTTAGCAAAAGTTCAGTTACCAAGCAGTATTGCTAATAACTCAAAGATTAAAGTATATCGTGGAGTATTTGGCTCTAGTGAAGAGTTAAAATTTAAAAAAGAGGGTAGGGTATTAGTTGTTAAAGCTGCCTATTTAGCTCCACACGAAGGTATCACTATATCAATAAGTTTTGATAAATCACTTATAAAAGCAGATACAAGCCCAGATGAAAAGTTGCATCAGAAATTTTGGGATAATCCTATTTATTACATATTTATACTCCCAATAATAGCACTGTTTATCTATTTTGGCAAAAAATTTAATATTTTAGGAGATAACTCATCTATACCAGTTAAATACAGAGCTCCAAAAGATTTAACACTACTAGAAGCGGGGCTTTTAAAAGATAATTTTGTAGATTTCAAAGAGTTAAAACCAGCAATTTTAGAGTTAGCCAATTTAGGTTTTATAAAAATGAGCAATAAAGATGGCGAGCTATATTTAGAGAGAACTTCTAAAAGTAGTAATAGTTTGCAAAAAGACCAAAAAATATTATTAGATAAATTATTTGGAAGCAAAACAGAGCTGAGTTCTGACGATATAAAAATAACAGACAGTTTTTTCGACCATCTTAGAGATGTTGTTCATAAATCTCTAATAAATAAAGGCTTTTTTAACTCTTCTGTAAGAAAAGCAAGAGAGAGTTTTCTTTTTTTAGCTATATTAACTACACTAATAAGTATAGGTGCCTTTCTTTATTATAACTTAAAAAATAGTGGTGCAGAGTTTATCTATCCATTGGTATTTATGAGTGTATTTGTTGGAGTTGGTGTTTTTTTACTTATACAAGGTCTTAAGAATCAAGAAATCACGCTTACAGTTTTTTCTATTATATGGATAGGTATGTCGATTCTGTTTATGTATAATATAATCTATTCTAAAGAGCTTTTAATAGCTATTGCCATAATAATTGCAATAGCAGCGATAGGGATATATTTTATCTATAAAAATATGAATACACTCTCATTTAAAGGGGTTATTGCAAAAAGAAATTTACTTGGATTAAAAGAGTTTATAGCAAGAGCAGAAAAAGACAAAATAGCATTTTTCTTAAAAGAGGACAAAGAGTATTTAAATAAATTACTACCTTATGCTATGCTATTTGGCTTAAATAAACATTGGCTAAAACTTTATAAAGAGTTAGACACAGCACTTCCAAATTGGTACGAAGGAGATTTTTCTACATTTGATGTTGTAGATTTTGATTTAAATCACTACGAACCAACATCTAATTTATCATCAATAGATAGTAGCGATTTTGGAAGTTTTGGAGACTTTAGTGGTGGTGGAATAGGCGGTGGAGGTGGCGACAGCTGGTAATGTTACATTTTGTACCAGTAAATCAAAAAAATATATAAAGGGCACCTCTAATAATAGGTAATACCCACAATGGGCAATGCAAATGTAAGATTGTGCAAGAGATTTATGAATCCTAGCTTAAGCTAAGATGACTTAAATATCTTGTGCAAGATTGCGTTTGCATTGCCCACCCGAAGGGCATCTCTAGCTTTCCTCTATGCGTCGTTACTCTTTCTTGAATTAGCTCAGCTAGTACTACGAAAGAGTGCCTAGCCTAGAGAAAAGCTAGAGATGTTGTGGGTATCACCTATTTTTAGAGGTGCCCTAAAATAATTGATATAAAATCAAAAAATTATATATAAATAACATATAACTGCTAATATAGTTTAAATTTGCAGTATAATAGTATTTTAATTTACAATAAACTGATGTTTTGTACTATATAGAATTATTGTATATAGTGCACAACATCAGTACTATAAGGAGAAACCATGATTAAACAATTTGTTTTTAGTTTTGCATTGATTTTTGCATTTCTAATACCAACGCAAGTAGTTGCAGAAAATAATGCGACAGTAGCTACCCCAACTGCTTCTAAAGATGATTCTGTAAAAGAGGCAATGAATTTATTAAACGAAATGAATCTGAAGTCGGTATATGAAAATGCAGTTAGAAACTCTACAATTAGGTTAGTAAACGCTAACCCTAAGTTTAAAAAAGTAGAGGGTAAAATAAAAGCTTTTTACAATAAATATATCGGTTGGGAAGGTATGAAAAAAGATTTAGCTAAATTATATGCTAAATACTATACTGTAGATGAGTTAAAAGAGATTACAAACTTTTATAAAACAAAGACTGGACAAAAAGTTTTAGCAACAATGGGAAAATTGGCTTACGAAGGTCAAATGATAACTCAAAATAGATTAAAACCACACTTAAAAGAGTTACAAAAAATATTAGATGATGCTGATTCTGCACCAACTGCTACTACAGCTAAAAAATCAAATAACACAAAAAAATAATATGCAGGTTCTTAACCTGCAATACTTTTAAAAACTCCCCCTTACCACTTTTTCGATATACTATAGTTATACCAAAATATTTTAGGATTGCATATGGACTATTTTGCAAAAAGAATAATACCTTGTTTAGATGTTGATAATGGTCGTGTTGTTAAAGGTGTAAATTTTGTAGGGCTTAGAGATGCCGGCGACCCAGTAGAAGTTGCAAAACGATATAACAAAGAGGGCGCAGACGAAATTACATTTTTAGATATTACAGCAACACACGAGAAGCGAAAAACTATTGTCGATATTGTAAAAGAGGTAGCAAAAGAGGTTTTTATACCACTAACAGTTGGTGGTGGAATTAGAGAGTTAAATGATATTTATAAACTCTTAGATGCAGGTTGCGACAAAGTAAGTATAAACTCAGCAGCAATTAAACGCCCAGAGTTTATAAATGAAGGTGCAAAAAGATTTGGTAGCCAATGTATCGTAGTCGCAATAGATGCCAAAAGAGTAGGATCGGGCAAATGGCATATATTTACACATGGTGGCAGAAACGATACTGGAATAGATGCAGTAGATTGGGCTAAAGAGGCATACGAACGTGGTGCAGGCGAACTATTGGTTACAAGTATGGATAGCGATGGAACAAAAGCTGGCTATGATAACAAGCTAAACTGTGCAATCTCAAAAGTTGCAAAAATACCAATTATAGCAAGTGGCGGAGCGGGAACAATGGAGCATATAAAAGACTCGTTTGTAAACGGCTGTGCCGATGCAGCACTAGCCGCCTCGATTTTCCACTTTAGAGAGATAGACATTATGGATTTAAAACACTACCTTAAAGATGAAGGTATAGCTGTTAGGGTTTAGTTGTTTGGTTAATGGTTGATTGTTGATTGTTGATTGTTATGATTGATGGTTAATGGTTTTGTAGGGGCTGGCCTTGTGCCTGGCCACAAATTCAAATAACCGTACAAATTATTTAAAAAGGGATTAAATTGATAATATGTGCAGGAGATATAGAACAATTTAGTTTTGCCCAACCCATTGGAGTAGGGCTAATTAATAGTGCCATTAATTTAACAAGAGCTTGCATAATGAATCCACCTGAGTTTATACTTTTTGTAGGAACAGCAGGCAGTTATGGAAACAAAAAAATATTTGATATAGTAGAGAGCAAAGTCGCAGCAAATATAGAACAAGCATTTTTAACAAATAGTAGTTACACTCCGCTAGATAATGTTGTTGCCTCTACAGATGCAGTTTCACGTGAAACTATTGTTAATTCATCTAACTACATAACAAACTCTAGTGAAATATCTAAAAAGTTTTTAAAACTAAATTTAGATTTAGAGAGTATGGAGTTTTTCTCTATTGTATCAGTGGCAAAAGAGTTTAATATTCCAGTGGGCGGAATTTTTGTAGTTACAAACTATTGCGACGAAAATGCACACAAAGAATTTTTAGCCAATAGGGTAGAGGCTATGGCTAAATTAGAAGAGTATATAAAAAGTAAAGGCATAAAGTGAAAGATTTAATCTTAAATTACACAATGCAAGATTTAGAAGAAAAAATATCTCCTAAATTTAGAGCAAAACAGATTTACAGTTGGGTTTACCACAAAAGAGTAGATAGCTTTTTAGATATGAAAAACCTACCAGCAAAAATGCGAGAAGAGTTAGAAGAGAAATATACAATTTATAGTGCATCAATAGCATCGAAACAGGTAAGTAGCGATGGCTCTATAAAGTACCTTTTTAAACTGCACGACGGACACACAGTAGAAGCTGTACTTCTGTTAATGAGAGATACACAATATAACGAAGATGGCTCAATAAAACATTTACCAAAATATACAGTTTGTGTATCTTCTCAAGTTGGGTGTAAAGTAGGGTGTGCATTCTGCCTTACAGCCAAAGGTGGCTTTATACGCGACTTGAGTGCTGGTGAAATAGTGGAACAAATTTTACAAATTTACAGAGATAATGAGATAGACTCTAACAGGCGGATAAATATTGTTTATATGGGAATGGGTGAACCATTAGATAATTTAGATAACTTAGCTAAAGCTATAAAAATATTTAGCAATCCTGATGGTTTAGCAATATCACCACATAGGCAGACAGTATCTACATCTGGTTTAAGTGCTAAAATAGATAGACTTGCCAAAATGGATTTAGGGGTAAACTTGGCAATATCTTTACATGCAGTAGATGATGAATTGCGACAAAAACTTATGCCAATAAATAAGGCATACAATATTGCATCTATAATGGAAGCAGTTAGAAATTTCCCAATCAATTTACGCAAAAAAGTGATGTTTGAATACCTAATAATAAAAGATGTAAACGATGATTTAGCAAGTGCTAAAAAATTAGTAAAACTCTTAAATGGAATACAGGCAAAAGTAAATTTAATATTTTTTAACCCATATGAAAATAGCGAATTTAAAAGACCAAGCGTAGAAGATGTAAAAAAATTTCAAGAGTACCTTTTAAGTAAAGGTGTAATTTGTACAATCAGAGAGTCTAAAGGCTTAGATATTTCAGCAGCTTGCGGACAGTTACGAGAACAAAATTTATAAGGATTATAACAATGAGTACAACAGATATGGTACTTTATGGTATTATTGGTGCGGTGGTTTTATCAGGTATAGTTGGAATAATTATTGCAATAAATAGTGATGATGACAAGTAGATTGTTTCATGTGAAACATCTACAATTTTAAATGTTTAATGTTGAATTTTTAATTGACTATATGTTCATTCTCTCTTAAGTTTTTGGGCGTAATTTCGGTTAAGAGCTCTTTAAAATTTACTCTACTTTTTATAAAATATCTATTGTTTAGTGTAAACTTTAAAGTGTCAGCATGAAGCATTAAGCGGTTGGCACCTGTCAATCTTTGACGCTCCTCTTTTGTCAATCTATCTTCTAAATAGGCTTCTGCTGTTTCAAAAGTTGTCCCATATAGTGGGTCGCCAAGTATTTGATGTTTCATGTGAAACAAATGAATTCTTATCTGGTGTGTTCTACCTGTCAATGGTTCGACATGTAGTAGAGTGGCATCTAACTCTTTATTGTAAAGTAGTTTTGTAAAGTTTGTAACAGCCTTTTTACCACCGTCAGAAATTTCAACTTTATGCTTATTAGTAGAGTAATCATCTCTAGTTTTTATTGGAGCATTTACACTAAAATTGTCATCTGTATTGCCACGAACCCAAGCAAGATAACTCTTTTTTATCTCTTTTCTCTCAAACATAGTTTTTAATTTTATCTCATTTTCTCTGTTTGTGCTAGCTAAAAAAAGTCCAGAAGTTTCCATATCTATACGATGTACACCATTAGCTTTTTCGCCACCAAAAGTTCTAACTTCATCTAGCATAGAGTAGGGGGTTAATACTTTGTTTGGGTGAACTAAAACTCCACTAGGTTTATCAAAAACCATAAACTCATTGGTTTTAAAAATAGGGGAGTGCCCACGACTTTCTGGTTTAAAAATAAGTACTTTCATCTCACCAGAAATTTTTTTATTCTTAATCTCTACAGTTTCATCATTACAAATTAATCGCCCACGAGCTATAAGCCTTTGTGCCTCTCTTAACTCAATATTGTATCTTCGTAAAAGTACTATAAAAGCCATAGTAGGCTCATCAACTTTAAAACAATCAAACGCAAATGGCATTGGAATCCTTTTGATTAAGGTAGAAGGTTGAAGGGCGAAGGATGAAGGGAGTGAAAGTTTTTCTTAAAACTCCTTCCACCTTCACCCTTCTACCTTCACCCTTAATTAAACTTATAGTAAAATACTACCCAAATAATCTAAAGGATATTGTATGGTAGAGAGATATGCTCGAGAAGAGATGGCAAAAAATTGGACACAAGAGGCAAGATATGCAGCGTGGTTAGAAGTTGAAAAAGCAGCAGTAAAAGCTTGGAATAAAATAGGTTTAATCCCAGATGAAGATTGCAAAAAAATAGTAGAAAACGCAACATTTAGTGTAGAGCGAATCGAAGAGATAGAAGCAGTTACAAAGCACGACTTAATTGCATTTAACACATCAGTATCAGAGAGTCTTGGCGAAGAGAGCAGATGGTTCCATTACGGAATGACAAGTTCAGATGCAGTCGATACAGGCGTAGCACTGCAGATGAAAGCATCGCTAGAGATAATAATAGAAGATGTAAAGATGCTAATGGAGTCAATAAAGAAAAGAGCATTCGAGCATAAATATACACCAATGGTAGGAAGAAGCCACGGGATTCACGGGGAACCAATTACATTTGGATTAACTCTAGCAGTATGGTACGACGAAATGGCTCGCCACCTTAAAAATTTAGAAGAGACAATGGAAGTAATCGCCGTAGGGCAAATCTCTGGAGCAATGGGTAACTTTGCACACGCACCCCTAGAGTTAGAAGAGTATGCAATGGAAGAGTTAGGGCTAAAACCAGCACCAGTAAGCAACCAAGTAATTCAAAGAGATAGATACGCACGTCTAGCTTCTGCACTAGCATTAATGGCATCAAGCATAGAGAAATTTGCAGTACAAGTTCGCCACCTACAAAGAACAGAAGTTTACGAAGCAGAAGAGTTTTTTGCAAAAGGGCAAAAAGGAAGCTCAGCAATGCCTCATAAAAGAAACCCAATTCTAACAGAAAATATTACAGGGCTTGCAAGAATGATTAGAGCATATGTAATACCAGCATTAGAAAATGTAGCCCTTTGGCACGAGAGAGATATTTCTCACAGCTCAACAGAGAGATTTTGGCTACCAGATGCATTTATAACAGCAGACTTTATGCTACATAGAATGAATGGCGTAATCTCAAAACTTACAGTAATGCCAGAGAATATGATGAAAAACTTAAACCTAACAGGTGGATTAGTATTCTCTCAAAGAGTATTACTAGAGCTTCCAAAAGCAGGCGTAAGCCGTGAAGATGCATACAAAATTGTACAAAGAAACGCAATGAAAGTTTGGGAAGAGATACAACAAGGAAAACCAACAACAAACGAAAAAGGCGAAAGCTTGTATCTGCAATATCTACTTGAAGATAAAGAGCTAAGAGAGAAACTTAGTGAAGAGCAG
The DNA here is from genome assembly GCA_015490055.1 of Nitratifractor sp. Taxonomy (GTDB): domain Bacteria; phylum Campylobacterota; class Campylobacteria; order Campylobacterales; family Sulfurovaceae; genus JAADEQ01. The sequence continues at coordinate 575 of WFYP01000095.1, read as the reverse complement.
ATAAGAGATTGTTTCGACTTCTCGTATTATACAAAAAACGTAGACAAAATTTTCGATAGAGTCTTTAAATAGGGTTATAGCACGCAATCTTGCACTGGATATTTAACGCTGTACTATCTGTACAGCTTTTAAATCTCCAGCACAACCTTACGCACTCTAACCCTATTTAGGTTTTTTAAGCCTATGGTCATATAATCTTGCAATAGATATTTAATGCAATACCTAATGTACAGCTTTTAAATCTCCAGCACAATCTTACGCACTCTAACCCTATTTAGGTTTTTGAGCCTATGGTCACATAATCTTGCAATATATATTTAACATAATACTTAATGTACAGCTTATAAAAAGCTAGCACAACCTTACGCACTCTAACCCTATTTAGGTTTTTAAGCCTGTAGTCACATAATCTTACAACAAATGTTTAACATAATACTTATCTATACAGCTTTTAAATCTCCAGCATAACCTTAATTATTTATTTATTATTTAAAGCAAGAGAAAGTTTCTTATATAATATAAACAAATATTTTTGATAAATATAAATTATATAAAATATTGAAAAAAGTCAATAT
>WFYP01000094.1 GCA_015490055.1 Nitratifractor sp. | reverse complement strand
TTTGTTATTAGTGTATTGGTTATTGGAAAGTATTTTTATTGCTAAAACCAATATACCAATTACAAATAAATCATATCAATTACAATCTTCTTATTGCTATCAAGCATAAAACTCGCCTTTTTAAAATTTGGCGGATTAAAAAGGTTTACAGATTTAAAGTTGCTTAAACCTATACCTTCTACTGGCATTAAAAGCCCTTTATCTATCTTACCGTTGCCATTCTCATCGTGAAAAACACTTACTGCATAGCGACCTTTTGGTAGATTTGTAAAAACCGCTACAGCTTTATTGTCGCTTATTAGAACCCTTTGCTTCTTGTAATACTTGTTTAGCTTCTTATCAGGAATTGAACCATCTTTATTATAAAGAGAAAACTGCACCACCCCTTTAGAGTTTTTTAAACCCTTTGCAACTACTGTTAAAGTAGCTGCATTTGCAACACTTGCAATAAACAAAGCTGCAATTAAAATAAATTTTTTCATTTAACAAATCCTCTAATTTTTAGTAATTTCAATAACTTCATCTGCATTCTCAAAAACAGTTTCTACCATTTTTTGGAATCTATGAGGAAAGCTTTTAATCTCTTCTTGTGTTGCATCTGGCTTAATGGCACTTTTTAAGATAGCCATAGGATTTACCACTTTTTGCGGTTTGTAATCTACATACACTTTTTGATTGGTATCTAAGCGTGTTAAACATAAATCATGCTCTATATCTGCTTCGAAAAATAGCAAATCTCTTCTATTATATTTTCCGGTAGGAATACCGCCAAAGCCAAAATCAGAAGTTGAACCTGTAATGTTAGATATTACAGAAGCTACAACTCCAGTATTCTCTTCTCTAGGTGCTTTTTGTAGCTCTACTTTTATATTTCCACGCTCTGGTAACTCATCTTGATATAGGGCTTTTAAACCCTTTTGTGCCATTAGATACGCACCAGCTACAGTAGCACAACTATGACCAGCACTTTTAACAATATCTGCATAAGAGAAATCCAATACGCCATCTTCGTTTACACCTAAAAATTTACATAAATCATCATAAACAATAATAGGCTCAATTTTATCAAAAAAATCAGGATACTTCATTATTGAACTCCTTTTTGCATTCCCATGCCTTGCCCCATACCTTTACCTTGTCCCATACCTTTATGCATGCCCATTCCTTCGCCTTTACAGCCACCGCCATTTTTATGCATAGCTTTTGCTTTATCAGATTGAGCTAATATATAGTCTGCTATATCTGACAACTCTTTATCTGACAAAGTTTTAAATGCAGGCATTGCACTATTTGCAAACTTTTTATATTTACCTTTTGAACCATGTTTAATTGAATTTATAATTGTGCTCTTTGCATTATCTCCTTCAAATTTCTTATTTCTCATACCAATTCCGGCAAATGGAGGAGCTGCCTTGTGTGTATCTACCGCATGACATGCAGTACAGCCATTCTTCTTAACTAACTCTTCACCATTTCCAGCAAAAACTACACCACTTAATACCAGTGCACTAATAATAATCTTTTTCATTTTTATCTCCAAATATTGATTTATGGAGATATTTTATAACAAGTTCGTTAAGGTAGTGTTAAGATAATTTAGAAGTTCTACTCCATACAAAAGAGAGATAGTATGGAGTAAAAAAGGAAAAATGAAGATAAGTTCTTATTGGTAGTGTATAACAACCTTTTCGACAAAAGGCATCTGCTCTTTTATATCTTTTTCTATTTTGTGTGCCAGTTCGTGTGCCTCTTTTAAAGAATCCGTATTTAGTGCCAAATCTAACTGCACAAATTTATAACTACCTGCGTTTCTGCCTGTTATAGCATTAATATTTTTTATTACAGGTTCATTGTTAAGAATCTCTTTTATTTTTTCGATACTCTCGTGGTCTAGTGAAGCATCAAGAAGCACTTTAATTGCCTCTTTTAGTATCTCAAAACCGCTATGGAAAATAAAGTAGATAACAATTACAACTGCAATTTTTTCAACGATAGGGTAACCAAAATACTGCCCCAATACACCAACAAGAACAACCAGAGCTGTATAAAAGTCGGTTTTTATATGTTCTGCATCTGCTAAAAGGCTAGGTGAATTTAGCTCAATAGCTTTTTGCTTCTCCCATCGTGAGTATAGATAGGTAATTAAAACAGTTAAACCAATTACTACAATAGCAACTGTAAGGTTTTTAATAGGCTCAGACTCTTCAAATAGAACATCTTTTCCTATTTCGTATCCTGCAAAAAATATTGCAAAAGCACTAATTAACGCTACCAGATTTTCTACCTTATAGAGCCCCTGAGGGAAAAGGTCAGACTTTTTATTAGAGATTACAATCCCAACATAAACACTAAGCGATGCTGCTAAATCAGAAAGCGAGTGCACCCCATCTGCAATTAATGCAGCACTTCCTGAGACTACACCACCAATTATCTTAATTAAAGAAAGTAATAAATTAATTCCAACCGAATAGAGCGAAATCTTTTTCTTTTCGTTATGGTTCATTAACTTTTTTGCTGTTTCTGCCATTTTATTCCTTTTTTGTTACTGAAGTTAGTTAAAAACTGAGCAAATAGCCCTTTTTAATTATACTAAAAATAAATAAAAGTTATATTTATATAGAATATCTTAAATTCTGATGCTAATAACTTAATCTGCTAAGATTAATTCTTGGCTTTATAATACCGTTCACGCTAAATTAGACCAAATTATTGTTTAGAAGTAGCAAGTTTTGTTACCAGACCCTATTTTCTTTATTTATAGAAAAATTAAGGAAAGAGTTTACTTTCTTCCCTTTTGATTTTTTGGATACTCCGGATGACAATACGCATCTCCCAAAGAGCAACAGCCATCACTAACCCCAATATTTTTTAATCCGTTATCAAACGCCCAGTAGTGGTTGTAGCTCCCATTTCGTAAGAACTCAAATGCTGCAACTACATCTTGTGCATTAGAGTCTTGTGCTTGTTTTATATACTCATCTAAATCGTTTATATCTGTTACCTCTACCATACAACCAACCTTAAGAGCACTCTCTTGAGACTCTTGCCCTAAAGCATAAAGCGTATCGTAAAGTTCTTGTATTTTAGCAATATCATATACACCACTTGGCATATTACTAGATGACATATTATTGTTATTTACAACAGTTTCATTTACATCTGTAAAATCTGTTACACTCAAGTTATATCTTTTTACTAAATCTTGCACAGTAGCGATATGCTTAGCCTCTGATCTTGTAGATATATTATAAAACTGCTTTATCTCAACACCACTTTTTTGATAATAATCATAAAGATTCATATACACATCGTAAGCTAAACGCTCTTCATTTCCCATATATGCTAGTGAATCTTTAACTTCTTGAGTTAAATTCTCTGTTTTAGAATAATTATCTAAATTAAAACCCTTTCCTCCATTACCATTACCACCACTAGAACCTCCGCATCCTACTACTATAACACCTGCTATAGCTATCGATAGAATCGAAATTATACTCTTTTTAACTGCCATATAAACCCTTTTTTATGTTTTTTTGTGGATTATAGTAAAGAAGTGTTAAGGAAACATTAAGCTCTTAAATTGTCAAGAAAGTATCAAGAGAATATATATTGGTTTTTGATAAATTTTAGCAATAATACAATTGTAGTTGAATCCTCCTTAACATATATACACATCAGTGTAGTTTGAGGGTTCAATAATAAAAAAGGAGAGATTATGCTATATCGAAAATCAAAATATCTGTTGGGGCTTACCCTTATTTCTTCGTTTGCCTTAATAGGCTGTGGAGGTGGAACTACTGTTGATAGTAATCCTTCTGGTACTACACAAAATGTTACACTGCCAACATCGTTTTCAGTAAATGATAGTAGGCTATTGGGTGCTAATTGTGCTCAATGTCATGGCACAAATGGAAATTCTGTTAATAGTTGGGACTCTATTGCTGGTAAAAGTGATATAGCAGAAGAGTTTTACGAAGATGAAAATGCTTTAATGAGTGCAGTCGCACATGGTTTTACTCAAAATGAAGTAAATAAAATTGCCTCTTGGCTAAAAACTTTACCTAAAAATAATAATAGTAATGATGATAACGATGATTAAAAAGGATATAAAATGAGCAATAAAAATAGATTAGATAGAAGAGACTTTATTAAATACTTAAGTTTAGGTGCACTATTTTCAACTATACCTTTAAGTTCAAAGGTATCAACTACCCCTCATGTAGTAGTTGTAGGAGCTGGGTTTGCAGGTTCAACTTGTGCTAAATATTTAAAACTTTGGGGAGGTAATAGTATAAATGTAACAATTATTGAACCAAATAGCGTTTATGTATCACCTATACTCAGTAATCTTGTACTTAATAATCAAAGAACAACAAATCAGTTGTCGTTTACTTATGATAAGCATATAAACTCTTATCAAATTAATATGGTGTATAAAAGTGTATTAAATATAGATACAGTTAATAAAGAGCTAATATTGAGTGATAATAGTAGAGTAAAATACGATAAAGTCATACTAGCCCCTGGTATAGATTTTATCAAGACAAATAACTATGACTTTACTAAAGTTCCACATGCTTGGATAGCTGGTGAGCAGACAAATATTTTAAAAAGACAAATAGATAGTATGGTTGATGGTGATGATTTTGTAATGACTATTCCAAAATCACCTTATCGATGCCCACCAGGTCCATACGAAAGAGCTTGCATTGTGGCGGATTATTTAAAAAATATCAAAGGTTTTACAAATTCAAGAGTAATTTTACTTGATGAAAATAGTGATATAATTGTCGAAAAGCAAAACTTCCAAAATGTATTTAATGCTCATGGTGTAGATTATCGACCAAATTGTAAGGTAACACATGTTGATGATACTAACAAAACATTAACTTATACAGAAGGCTCTATAACTGGAAAAACTATCACTGCAAAAGTTTTAAATGTTATACCAAACCAAAAAGCAGCCAAAATCATCTTTGATACAGGGCTGACTGGTGGAGGCAACTTTGCACCTATTAATCTCTTAAGTTATGAATCGACTATAAAAAATGATATACATATCATAGGAGATTCTCATCATAGTTCACAGCCAAAAGCTGGGCATATTGGAAATTCAGAAGCAAAAATTTGTGCAGATGCAGTATTAAGAATATTAAGCAACAACCCACTATACCAAAACCCTAAAACAAATTCAGCATGCTATTCACCTACTTCAAGCACAGAAGCCTCTTGGTTAAATGCTGTTTACAAATATGATGCAGTAAATAACAATATGGTTTTAGTAGATTCTAGTTACTATCCAAAATCGAGTCCATCATCAACCTATAACTATAAAGAGATGTTTAAATGGTCTGAAAATCTATTTGCAGATACATTTTCTTAAGCTACATACCTTTTTAATCATCAAGGGATTGTCAAGATAATACCTATTTATTTTTGACAATCTTTCAATATAATAAATAAAAGAGAGGAGCAATAAAATGAAAAAGATTATCTTAGTTACAGTAGTGCCAATATTTATTAGTGCAGCACCTATTGATGGTTTTTTGCAACAGTTAGAAGCTCAAGCAAAAAAAGAGAATCTAAACTTTAGCGGCTTTAGTGCAAAAAGAGGAGAGCAAATCTTTACTTCAAAGCACATTGGCAAAAGAGGAAAAAAAATCTCTTGCACAAGTTGTCATACAGGAGATTTAAAAGCAACAGGTGAGAATATTTTTACAGGCAAAAAGATTAAACCCCTCTCGCCTAAAGCTAATCCAAAAAGATTACAAAATCTTAAGAAGGTAAAAAAGTGGCTTAGAAGAAACTTTAAAGATGTTTACAAAAGAGAGGGAACAGCTCAAGAGAAAGGCGATGTTCTTTTATATATTTTAAAAAATTAAGGAGTAACAGATGAAAAAAATAATTTTACCTATATTAATAGGTGCAATAGGAGTAACTTTTGCAATAGCTGATAGCGACAAAGAGTCTAATATCTATGCAAAAAAAACATTAACAAAGCAAAATGCCAAGTTAGAACCGCTCTATAAAAAAGAGTGCAGCGAGTGCCATATGGCTTACCAGCCAGAGTTTTTACCAAAACGCTCTTGGAAAAAGATGATGGCAACACTTAGTGACCATTTTGGTACAGATGCAACAATAGATAAAGAAGATAGCAAAAAGATTTTAAAGTATCTAAGCTCAAATGCGGCAGATAGTAAAAGAGTATATGGAGATTTTAGAAAGTTTTTAAAGAGTATTCCAAAAGATAAAACAGTAATGAAAATTAGTGAAATTCCATATTTTAAAAAAGAGCATAGAGAGATTCCAAAAAAGTTCATTGCCCAAAAAGAGGTTAAGAGTTTTTCAAACTGTAAAGCTTGTCATCAAAAAGCAGATAGTGGCGACTATAGCGAAAGAGATATAAACATTCCAAACTATGGAAGATGGGACGATTAAAATGAAACACAGAGCACTTATCTGGTCTCTACCTACTCGAATTTTTCATTGGCTTTTGGTTTTATATATTTTAATAATGTATATAACATCAGATGAGGACCCACTTCTTAGAGTACACGCAGCTTTTGGGTATGGCATAGGGGTATTAATACTCTTTAGAGTTATTTGGGGCTTCATTGGACCAAAATATTCAAAATTTTCAGATTGGCCTTTAAGTATTAAAGAGGCTTTAGAGTTTACAAAAAACATTTTTAATCCAAAAGTTTATGCAGGGCATAACCCTGCCGCTTCTTTTGTTATGCTTGGAATTATTATAGTTACTCTTTTAAGTGTGATAACAGGAGTATTAGCCTACGGTATTCAAGAAGGTAGAGGCATTTTTGCATTTTTAAACTCTAGCTTTTTTAAAGAGATGGAGATTTTTAAAGAGATACACGAAGCACTATCTACGCTACTGCTTATTTTAATAGGTGCACATATTGGTGGTGTGGCAGTAGATAGAGTTTTGCATAAAGAGGTTGGCACACTGCACTCTATATTTACAGGTTTTAAAAATATAGATGCAAAAAGCGTAAATTTAAGTAGTTTACAAAAGGTAGTAGCAACACTCTTTTTATCTGTAGCTATTTTGACACCTATTGTTACTTTAAGTTTTGCAACGCCATTAACCAAAAGTATATATAAACCCATAAAGTATGATAAGGAACTCTCCTCTTTTGTAGAGGAGTGTGCCTCTTGCCATACCCTATACCCTCCATTTACACTACCGGCTAAATCTTGGAAAAAGTTAATGGCAGGGCTTAATAATCACTTTGGAGATGATGCATCTTTAGATGAGGCTACTAGAGTTGAAATAGAGAAATATTTAGTTAAAAATAGTGCTGAACACTCCACTAAAGAGTCAGCTGTCTATATATTGCAAAGTCTAAAAAACTACCCTATTGCAATAACACAAACCCCTTTTTGGAAAAAAACACATAAAGATATAGATAAACAAATATTCAAATCTAAAGAGGTAAAGTCTAAAGCAAACTGTAAAGCTTGTCATAAAGATATAGAAAAGGGTATAATAGAAGATAGAAATATAGAGATTCCAAAGGCATAAGATGAGATTAATATTAATATTTTTATTAATTGTAAATTTAGCATTTAGTGATGATGACTACAAAGACTACAAAGAGGGTTTTCATATACCAAGAGATTTAAGCTATCTTCACTTAACAACAAAGCAAAAAGAGAAGTTCAAAAAAATTTTAAAAGAGTATAGGGTAGTTTTAAAAAACTTACATGAAGAAGAGGAGAGTATTGAAACAGAGTTAAAAAGAGTTTTCTTGCAAGATAGATTTGACAAGAGAGCCTTTATGAAAAAAAAAGTAAAAGTAAAAAACAAAATAGCCAAAACAGAAGCTGAGTTTTTTGCAAAGATACATAGAGTTTTAACCAAAAAACAGAGAAAAAAGTTTATAAAATATTTAGAGGAGTGGGAGATTGAGTAGAGTTTTGCTTATAGAAGATGACATTGAGATGCAAAAGCTTATCCAAGAGTATCTCTCTAACTATGGATATAAAGTCCTCTCTTTTGATAAACCAAAAAGTGCTTTAGAGATACTTGATAAAGAGAGTTTTGATATAGTTATTTTAGACTTAATGCTACCACAAATGGACGGTTTTGATGTCTGCAAAGAGATAAAAAGAAAAACCGAAACTCCTATTATCATTTCGAGTGCTAGAGGAGATATAGGCAACAAAATTATGGGCTTTGAATTAGGTGCCGATGACTATTTAGCAAAGCCATATGAACCAAGAGAGTTAATTTTAAGAATAGAAGCTGTGCTTAGAAGAGTAACAAAAAATAGTGCTGTTAATATCTTAGATTTCTATATAGATGAGCCAAATAGAGTAGTAAAAATTGATGATTACGAGATAGATTTTACAAAAATAGAGTTAGAGATATTTTTATACTTAATTAAAAACAGAGGTAAAATATTATCAAGAGAGCAGATTATAAACTCTACATCTCTATCGCCTGATACTAAAAACAGAACTGTAGATATGCATATAAGTAATATAAGATATAAAATTGGAGACGACTCTAAAAATCCAAAATATATAAAATCTGTATGGGGAATAGGGTATAAATTTATATGAGTATCAAAAGAAAAATTACTACACTCTTTTTTATAAGTCTTAGTTTAATGCTAATGTTAAGTTTTTGGGTAGAGAGACTTAATGACTCTAAAAATAGAAAGCTGATTATCTCTAAGTATGTTTCTGCTACAAAAGAGTTAATGCCAATAGTTGCTAATGGCGACAAAAAGATGCTCTCTAAAAAACTTGAGGAATTAAAACTTAATTTAAGTAGCAATACTTTAGGGACTACAATTTTTCAAAAACCTTTGACATTTGGGAGTGTATCTATAATAAAAAAAGATGGAAGATACTATTTAACTATAAACTATTTAAATGAGAAATTTAACTTTTATGACAACACTCAAGAGCTATTTAAAGAAGAAAAATATATCACGAGAGCTTTGTTGCTATTTGATATATTAATTCTCCTTATTATATATATTTTTATTTTAAAAATTGTATCACCTATTAAAGAGTTGTCTAAAAAGATGGACAGTTTTTCAAAAGGTGATTATACTATTAGAGTAAATGTAA
>WFYP01000093.1 GCA_015490055.1 Nitratifractor sp. | reverse complement strand
TGCATATACCAATAAGAATCATACAAATTATACTACAAAGTATCAAATATAAAAATAAAGAGTTGCTACTAGATTTAATAAAAGCAGAATTAATAAGTAGCAGTGGTTATTTAACAGAATTAGCAATGATGGTAAATCCAAAAAAAATACCCTAGTATTCAAAAGCTATTCAGTAGAGTCAAATTTGACTATGTAACTATACAGATAGAGATAATCTTGATGATATTAATGTTTTTTAACATAGATAAAATATCAGTATCAATAGATGATACTAGCGTCTATCGAAGTAGGAATAAAAAAGTACCAAATGGACATAAACAGTTTTCCTCATTCCCATGCTCTGCGTGGGAATGCATATAGGAGTTATTATCTTTAATAAACTCTTTTTTGTAGATTAAATTCCAATACGCATTCCCAACGAGGACGTTGGGAACGAGAAAAAGAGAAAATTGTTCGATTTAATCCTAAACGATACTATATATTGTCAAATCATGGATTGGTTGAAGAGAATGAAGTTTATAGTATTATTGAAGAGGTCAAAAAAGAACATGGATGTCAGATTATTGTAAATGGTGTTATTGGTACACTTAAATATTATATGAGACTTATTGATAATTTAGAGGAGTTTTATCAACTCTATTCAGATTTAATTACTACTGATAGTGAGCTAAAAGCCATTCATAAACAAAAATGGAATGAGCTAACCAAGGAGCTAAATCATGAGCTTTAAATTTATAGATTTATTTGCAGGGATTGGTGGGTTTAGAACAGGCTTTGAAAAGAGTGGAGGCAGTTGTGTTTTTTCTTCAGAGATAGACCCACATGCACAAGAGATGTATACTTTAAACTATAACGATAAACTCTTTTCGGATATAACCAAAGTAGATGAAAAAGAAATACCAAATCATGATGTTTTATTGGCAGGATTTCCATGTCAACCTTTTAGTATTGCAGGAGAGAAAAAAGGCTTTAATGATACAAGGGGAACACTCTTTTTTGATATTGAACGCATCTTAAAAGAGAAACGACCAAAAGCCATTGTTTTAGAGAATGTAAAACATTTTAAAAGTCATGATAAAGGAAAGACCCTAAAAGTTGTTTTAACAGCACTTCAAGAGTTGGGTTACACCACCAATTGGCAAGTTTTAAATGCAAAAGATTTTGGAGTTCCTCAAAATAGAGAACGAACTATTATTATTGGGGCTTTAAATGGGGTAGAGTTTGATTTCTCTAAACTAGAAAGAAAAGAAGTACCTTCTATCAAAGATATTTTAGAAGAAGAAAATGAATCTTTTGAATATTTAGAGAAGAGTGAATACACACTTATAGAGAATCCTAAACGACAACCATCAGGTTTAATCTTTGCAGGGTATCGAAATAAAAACATGAGAACAAAAGGGGTTAGAGAAAATACAGAACATCTCTCACGCATTCATAAACAACCCAATAGAATCTATTCAACAGAGGGAACACATCCTACTTTGTCATCACAAGAATCAGCAGGGAGATACTACATTTATCATCAAGGTAGAGTTAGAAAACTTACTATTAGAGAATGCTTTAGATTAATGGGATTTCCTAATGATTTTAAATTTATTGGGTCAAAAGGAAAACTTTATAATCGAATTGGAAACTCGATAGTTATTCCTATGGTTGAGGAGATAGCTAAAGAGGTTAAAATTCAGATTTTGGAGAGTAGTAGTTTGATTCAGAAGCCTGTAAGAGTAATGAAACAGAGTTCGCTTTTTGATTTTGGGGATGGGTTTTCAGAGCAGTTGGTAGGGTAATTTTTATAAACTAGAATAGTTCATGCTTTAGAAGTAGAAATCAAAGCAATATTCTAGTCTTTTCTACGAAGAGATGGCAGAAGATGGTAACGGTACTTAGAGATTACCTTACAGACATGTACCCAATCTTAGAGCTTGGAACATCAGCTAAAACACTCAGATGAGAAACTTCAAGCCCTAACAGAAGCATTAGATAAGGCAAATGAGGGTTACCTTGACAACAACAAAGCTCCAAGCAGAAAAGCAGGAGAGCCTGACAACAAAGCCTCTCACTTCTATGTAGCTCAATACTGGGCTGATGCTTTAGCAAATGGTTCAAATGCTGAATTAGCAGAGAAATTTGCACCTGTTGCACAAGCTCTTAAAGATAATGAAGCTACTATTATTGAAGAGTTACTTTCTGTTGAGGGTAAAGCTCAGGATATTGGTGGATACTATAATCCTAATGAAGAGTTGGCTGAGAAGGCTATGCGTCCTAGTGGTACGCTTAATGGGATTATTGATACTATCTAAGCATTGCTAATCTTTTTTCTGCCCCTTTTTTGGGGTGGGATAACTACTTTAAATTTCTCTATAAATCTTTAAATGGATTTATAATTGTCAAACTACCATTCACAACCAAATCATGTTGCATATCTTCGCTATAAAGTATCGTAGCATTTGCGTTTAATCCTGCTGATACAATCATTGAGTCATAATACGAGATATTATAGTTTTCTCTAATTTCACTAGCCACAACAAATAACTCTTCACTAAAAGTAACCACTCACCTATTGACAACTGATGTTACGATAATCAAAAATTAAAGATTTAGAAATATGTCACAATTCTAAACAAATTAGAATTTTAAAAATTTTCCATTAAAATGTCAAGATGGAAAAACTAAAAGAAATAT
>WFYP01000092.1 GCA_015490055.1 Nitratifractor sp. | reverse complement strand
CCCAAATACTTAGCTCTAACCTCATCATTACCCAACAAGCTAGAGGCTTCTCCTTCTAAATCTATTGAACCATTTTCTAATACATAGCCATAATCTGCAATTTTTAAGGCGGCAAAGGCATTTTGTTCAATTAGTAGTATTGGTATATCTTTTTTTAACTCTGTGATAATTTCGAAAACTTCGCCTATAATTTTTGGGGCAAGCCCTAAGCTTGGTTCGTCTAGCATTAGCATTTTTGGTTGGCTCATTAAGGCTCTGCCTATTGCTAGCATTTGTTGTTCTCCACCGCTTAGGGTTCCTCCCATTTGGTTTATTTTTTGTTTTAATCTTGGGAATTTTTCGTACACATGGGCTCTTAGGGTCTCGAACTGTTCGTCGTTGTTAAATGCTCCCATTCTTAGGTTTTCATCTACTGTTAAGTTTATAAAAATCTTTCTTCCCTCTGGCACTAGAGCTAATCCACTTTTTATAATTTTATGTGTAGGAGTTTTACTAATATCTTTTCCGGCAAACTCTACATGACCACTCTTTTTAACAGAGTTTACTATTGCATTTAGTGTAGAGGTTTTGCCTGCTCCATTTGCTCCAATTAGTGTAACTAAATTGCCCTGCTCTACATGCATATTTATGCCTCTAACTGCTAATATAACTCCATATTTTACCTCTAAATCTTGAACTTTAAGCATTTGTAAAATCTCCTAAATATGCAGATATTACTCTTTCATCTACTATAGCATCTGCTGGTTTACCTTCGAAAATATTTTCGCCATAATCTAGTACTGTTAGCTTATCGCACATTGCATTTACAAACTTCATATCGTGCTCTATTAATAAAATGCTAAGGTCGAAATCTTTTTTGATTTTATGGATAATTTCCGATAACTCTGCTGTCTCATTTGGGTTCATACCTGCTGCTGGTTCATCTAGTAATAGCAGTTTTGGATTTGTTGCTAAGGCTCTTGCTATCTCTACCTTTCTCTGGTTTCCATAACTTAGGGCTGTTGCATTAGAGTCGGCAAATTGTGTAATGCCAAATATATCCATAAGTTCGTAAGCTTTTTGTTTTATTATCTTTTCGTGTTTAAAATATCTAGGCAGTCTTAAAATCGCTTCAAAATAGCTATAGTTTGCTTGTGCATCGAAGCCTATAAGTATATTATCTAACACACTCATACTCTTAAAGAGTCTAATATTCTGAAAAGTTCTAGCAATTCCTTTATAGACAACTTTGTTTGGTTTAACACCTGTAATGTCGTTACCCTCAAATATCACTCTTCCCTTAGTTGGATACAAGTTACCTGTAATTATATTAAATATTGTAGTTTTACCTGCACCATTTGGACCAATAAGTCCATAAATACTACCCTTCTCTACTTCGAAGCTTAAATTATCTATTGCAGTAACTCCACCAAACTGCATTGTAACATGGTCGATTTTTAAGATAACATTACTCATTATTTACTCTTCTTTTTAAAAAATTCTGTTAGCTCTCTATCACCTAATAATCCGCGTCTTGCAAATAGCATCATTACGATTAAGAGTATTGCAAATACTACCATTCTCATACCTGGGTGAGCACCTAAATCCATACCAAATATTGTAATATCGTCATCTAAGAATCTTAGCCACTCCATTCCACCCATTACTAAAATAGTGGCAATTAGTGCACCACTCATACTGCCAAGTCCACCTAAAACTATGATAATTAAGAGTTGGAATGTAAGCAAGAAGCTAAATTGGTCTGGTGTAATTGTTGTAAGCATAGAAGCTAACAAGCCTCCGCCAATACCTTCGAAAAATGCACTTGTCATAAATGCGTATGTCTTCATTTTAAAAGTGTTTATACCCATTGCACTTGCGGCATCTTCGTCGTCTCGAACCGATTTCATCGCACGACCAAATTTTGAGTATATTACATGTATCATTACTAAAAATGTAACTATACAAATTATACCAATCCATAAGAAATTTGCCTCTTCTGGTATATCATTTAAGCCCATTGCACCGTTTGTATAAGCTGGGTTATTAATAGCAAAAATTCTAATAATAAAACCAAAACCAAGCGTTACAATAGCTAAATAGTCGCCCCTGACTCTAAATACGGGAAACGATAGCAACAGTGCAACAAATGAAGCAGCGACACCACCAATTAATATAGCAGGCAAAAAGTGAGCTTTCATTTGTAAAATTATAGGTGCGGGATCAACGAGAGCAAACATATCTAGCTTAGTATCGGTAGGAATTAGCAAAATTGCAGTAAAGTATGCTCCTATTGCAACAAAGCCATTTGGCTCTAGTGAAAATTGCCCCGCTATTCCATTAATTAAATTATAACTAAGTGCCAATATTGCAAATATACCTATATTGTCTAAAATACTTAAAGTGTAAGAATCAAAATGATTTTGTGCATAGTATATAAAGTAAATTGTTATTGCGATTAGTATGATATTTCTTAAAAATTTATTCATAGCAAACTCCTAAAATCTTCCGCGTTCTAAATCTTGACCCATAATACCTGTTGGTTTAAACAACAATACTAAGATTAAGAAGAAGAATGCAAAGGCATCTTTATAGCCACCAAGTTCTGGGAACATCGCCACAACAAATATTTCGGTAAAGCCTAAAATAAAGCCACCAACAACAGCACCACCAACACTACCAATACCACCAAGCACAGCCGCAGCAAAAGCTTTAAGCCCAACAATAATACCCATAAGTGGGTCGATAGATGGATAACTTATTGCATAAAATATACCACCTATTGCGGCAAGAGCTGAACCAATAGCAAATACTATCATAATAATTCTGTCGGCATCTATACCCATTAATTTAACTGTTTGAATATCGAAAGCTAATGCTCTAATTGCCATACCATATTTTGTTTTATACAAAATCCAAAGAACAACTGCTAGTATTATAAGCGTGACTGTCGGAATAATTATTACAGATATTGGCAAATAAATACCGTGAATATGAAAAATTTTGGTTAAATAATCAGGTGCACTGAAAGCTTTTGGTGTACTGCCAAAAAGAACAGTAAAGAGGTTTTCTAAAAAGAAACTAATACCGATAGCAGTAATTAAAAGTGAAATTTTAGGTGCATCTCGAAGTGGTTTATATGCAATTTTATCGGTTAAAATACCAACAACTGCCGCACCTATAATACCAATTAGAACTGCTACTTCAAAAGGTAAACCAGCAGCTTTCGCAAAGAAAGTAAAATATGCTCCTACCATCATAATATCGCCATGAGCGAAGTTAATGAGCCTCAAAACTCCATAAACCATTGTATAACCAATCGCTATTAGTGCATACATACTTCCAAGACTTGCACCATTTACAAGCTGTTGAAGAAATATTTGCATATCCATATTTTACCTTTTATATATATTTTACCCATAGCTATACTCTTTTTAGAGCATAACTATAGATAATTTTTTTGAGATGCCCTTCAGTTCCATTAAGTCAAGAGTTTTAATTCCATAAAATACATAAAGCTTAAAGCAAAAAGCTTGCCACCATGTCATTCCCGTGAAAACGAGAATCTATAGTTTAAATTGCCGAAAATGCACTTTTTCAACTTTTAGGCAGTTGAAATCGTGGACTCCCACTTCCGTGGGAGTGACGAAGTGGTTAGCTTTAGGCTTTGAGCTTAAAGCCAAGAAATGGATATGGAATCCTTAACTTAATCGCATGGGAGGCACTCTCTAGTGTAGCCAAAAGGCTACACCTAACTAATTTATAAAATCAATTATGGATTTACAGTAGTTTTATAAGCAAACTTACCATCTTTAACTTCATTTATAACTGCTGATTTTACAGCATTTCCATTTTTATCTATAGTAATAACACCAGTAATACCTTTATAACCTTTTGTATTTCTTAAGTTACTATTAATGCACTCTTTATCATCACTAGCTTTTCCAGCTTTAATACAATTATTCATAGCTTGCATAATCATACCGTAAGCATCTGCTGCAAGGGCACCCATTGAATCTGCTGGCTTTTTATATTTTTTATGGTAAGCTGCAATATAAGCTTTTGCTTCTGGTGAGCTAGCGGCTGCTTCATTAAAGTGGTCTGTGTACATAAAGCCTTCTGCTGCTTTACCAGCAATTTTAACTAATTGCGGGAATCCAGTACCATCTGCACCAATAAATGGAGTTTTTACACCCATATCTCTAGCTTGCTTTAACATCAATGCAGCTTCTGGGTAGTACCCTGTAAATGCAACAATAGCTGGTTTTGCCTCTTTAAGTGCTGCTACTTGTGCATTAAAGTCTTTATCGCCAGAGTTAATTAAGATAGTCTTTAAAATCTTACCACCGCCTGCTGTATATGCTTTTTTGAATGCTTTAGATAAACCAACTGAGTAATCTTGCTTAGCATCTGTTACAACAACTGCTGTTTTTAATCCCTGATTTAGTGCATATTTAGCCATAACTGCACCTTGGAATGGGTCGATAAAACATGCTCTTGTTACATACTTTTTACCCTTTGTTACTCTTGGGTTTGTAGATGCATGAGTAATCATAGGAGTCTTAGCCTTCTCTGCAACGGGAGCCATTGCCATAGAGTTAGAAGATGCAACTTCACCTAAGATAACAGATACTTTATCTTTATCTAGCAATCTCTTTACTGCTGTTGAAGCTTCTACTTTGTCACCTCTATCATCAACAACAACTAACTTTACAGTGTCGCCATTGCTAAGTTTATTGTTTTCTGCTGCTGCAATATCTAAACCAGCTTTACTTGTTTGACCAAATGCTGCAATATTACCAGTTAATGGTAAAACAACACCAATTTTAACCTCTTTTGCATACGCCATTCCACCAAGTAACGCTACAGCAGCTACAATACTTGTAAATTTTTTCATCAACTCTCCTTAAAATTTAGTTATAAAATAATCTTAGCACTAATTACTTAATTTAAGCAAAAATATAACAAACTCTTAATTAACTTAAAATTTCTTTAACTAATTTGTTTACTTTTCCACCATCTGCACGAGAACCAGCTTTTGCTTTGATAGCTCCCATTATTTTGCCCATATCTTTCATTCCTGTTGCACCAACTTGCTCTATCACCTCTTTAACCATTGCTTCTAACTCTTCATCTGTTAATGGCTCGGGCAAATATGCTCTAACAATTTTTAACTCTGCTTGCTCTTTTTCTACTAAATCATCTCTGCCAGCCTCTTTAAATTGTGCCATTGCATCTTCTCTTTGCTTTGCATACTTTGTTAAAATTGCCTCTACTTCGCTATCTGTTAAATCTTTTCTTTCATCTACTTCAATCTGTTTTATTGCTGCACTTAAGTTTCTTAGTGTATCTCTTTTTGCTGTATCTTTTGCTCTCATTGCAGTTTTAATGTCTGCTTTAATTTGCTCTTTTAAACTCATTGAACTCTCCTATTTTTTTAAAATTATATCATAATATTTAGCACTCTCTTATGAAAAATAATTTATACTAAAAAGAATTACCCCAAAGGATACAAATGAGTGAGTTTCAATTAATACTATCAATCATAGCTCTTATAGTTTTTATAATATTTTTTAAACAACTATTTAGTGGAAACTACCCAAAACGCGGTGTTGATTTCGAAGCAAAATTGCCAGATACAAATATTGGTGGCGTATCAAGAGCAGATAAAATATTTAAAAAAGAGACATCTAGCGAACCAACAAAGAGTAGAGAAGAAGAGTTAGAAAATATTGCTCGAGAATCTATAGAAAAAGGCGATAATATTGAAGCAAAAAAGGCTTTACAATCACTTCTTATATTAGAGCCAAACAATATAGAGGCACTTCGTATGCAAGGTACTGTAAATTTAAATATGAATGACTACGCAAATGCAAAAGAGAGTTTTTTAAAAATTTTAGAGTTAGATGAAAAAGATGATTTAACGCACAATCTATTAGCAAATACTCTACATAAACTAGGTGAAGATGATGAAGCTATAAAACACCATAAAAGAGCAATAGAGTTAGATAAATCTTACGCTCCATACTACTTTAATTATGCTAACACACTATACGATTTAGGTAAAAAAGATGAGGCATTAACAATGTATGAAAAAGCCTTAAGTTTTGACCACTCTTTAAAAGAGGCAAAAAAGATGATAAGTGAGTTAAAAAATGGTAACAATTAATAGTGATATTTTTTTAAAACAGAGTGCAGATAAAAATATTTTAGAGAATGTAACTAAGTACTGTTCTAAATGCTACAATGAATTTAGTGAAGATGATTTTATATATTATGATGTAGAAAGTTATAACTACTTGTGTAAAAACTGTGCCTGCTGTGTTAGCGAAGAGTTACAAACTAAGCAAGAGTGCCTTTTAGATGGTTGCGAGAGTGAAG
Organism: Nitratifractor sp.; assembly: GCA_015490055.1. Classification (GTDB taxonomy): domain Bacteria; phylum Campylobacterota; class Campylobacteria; order Campylobacterales; family Sulfurovaceae; genus JAADEQ01. Next base: position 14,882 of record WFYP01000092.1, on the reverse strand, counting down.
CAAGCCTCTTTTAACTTATCTGATAGTTTCGTTTTGAAACACTAAAAGCTCTTAAACCTCTATTATCTATACAAAAAGTTACAATCGAGATTTTTTTACTCCTATTTTACAAAATTAGCACTCAAATTAATCACAGTAAGTGTAGAATATTCTTATCAAAAATAACTATTAGGAGTATTAATGAGCAATTTCGAACAAGATTCATTAGAGTACCACAGAGCACAGAGCGAGTTTGACACAAATGGAAAGACAGGAACACTTTTAACAAAGCCTTGTAACACAGAAAAAGAGTTATCAATGGCATATAGCCCAGGTGTTGCATATCCATGTTTAGAGATAGAAAAAGATATAGACAAAGCTTACGAATACACTAATAAGGGTAACTTAGTAGCTGTTGTAAGTGATGGAACAGCAGTTTTAGGTCTTGGAGACATAGGACACTTAGCTGGTAAGCCAGTTATGGAAGGTAAAGGCGTACTATTTAAGAGCTTTGCAAATGTAGATGCTGTTGATATTGAGCTTAATACTAAAGATACTGAAGAGATTATCAAAATTGTTGCTGCAATGGCAGATAGCTTTGGTGGTGTAAACTTAGAGGATATTTCAGCTCCAAGATGTTTTGAAATAGAGAAGAGATTAAAAGAGATTTGTAATGTACCAGTTTTCCACGACGACCAACATGGAACTGCCGTAATTACAACAGCTGGTTTAATTAATGTTATCGAAATGAGCGGTAAAAAACCAGAAGATTTAAAAGTTGTAGTAATTGGTGCAGGTGCATCAGGAATTGCTTGTGCTAGTATGTACAAAGAGTTAGGTGTTAAAAATATTACTATGCTAGACTCTAAAGGCGTAATCCACAGCGGTAGAGATGACCTTAACGAGTATAAGCAACTATTTGCATTTGAAACTCCAGATAGAACACTAGAAGATGCATGTAAAGGTGCAGATATGATTTTGGGACTTAGTGGTCCAGATTTAATATCTAAAGAGATGGTAGCATCTATGGCAGAGAGCCCAATTATCTTTGCATGTGCAAATCCAAATCCTGAAATTAAGCCACCACTTGCAAAAGAGGCACGCCCAGATGTAATTATTGGTACAGGAAGAAGCGATTATCCTAACCAAGTAAACAATGTTTTAGGATTCCCTCAAATCTTTAGAGGTGCTTTAGATGTTAGAGCTACTAAAATTACAGAAAATATGAAAATGGCAGCTTCTCGTGCACTTGCAGCACTTGCAAAAGAGCCAGTTCCTGAGCATGTAAAAGCAGCTCATGGTCGTGAAAATATGGAATTTGGACCAGACTATATTATCCCATCTCCATTTGATAGAAGAGTTCTTGTATATGTTGCATCAGCAGTTGCACAAGCAGCTATTGAAGATGGTGTAGCAAGAGTTAAAGATTTCGATTTAGAAAGCTATAAAGAGAAACTACAAAGATTAGCAGACCACTTAGACGGTAAGCTATAATTTTAAATAACTACAAAATATCTCTATCAAGAGATGTTTTGTAAAAACTTTCTACTCAAATCTACACATAAGCAACATATTTAATTATGTTTTAAGTTAAATGTCATTAAAATGTAATATCTTTTATTAAAATAAAAAATTATCCATATTATGGGATATATTTATATTTTAAAATATGTATTAATTGTAGGGAATTAAAATGTTCAACCATATATTAAATGTTTTCAAATCAAAATCTATTTCTGAGAAAGAAGCAAGAGAGAACTATTATAACAAAAATATCAACAAAGCAGTAAAATATCTTGAAAGTGGACAGCCGCAAGAAGCTTTAAACATTTATGAAGAACTATACCCGCAATTAAAAGATAATAATGATAAAGTAGAATTAGCACTTGTCTTAAATAATATGATTGTAGCAAAAAAAGAGTTAAAACAGTATGCAAAAGAACTATATGAGGAACTGCTAGAATTAAGATTCTCTCTTCTTCTACAATATGAAGAGTATTATGCTATTGACTATATTTACACTCTACTTATGGGTGTAGAGTGGTTTGGTTTGCCAAAAGAAAAATTAACAAAAGCAAAAAAATTACTAGCGAGTTACTCTGAATTTAGTATATACCAACCAACATTAGAAAAAATTAATAAGCTACAAGTAGTTTCTTAATTCAACTCTCTTGAATATATTTAATAGCATTTAAATAACTTTTTAAACTAATATCTCTACCTTTATAAGCAATATCAAACGCTGTTCCGTGATCTACCGAAGTTCTTAAAATTGGCAGATTTAAAGATACATTTATTCCATCTTCAAAATATAAAGCTTTTAGTGGTGCTAAGCCTTGGTCGTGATACATCGCTACAAAATATTTGTAATTATTTCTAAAATTTGGAGTAAATGCAATATCTGGAACTATTGGACCTATAAATTGCTCTTTGCCTAAAGTTTTATTTGCTAAATATATAGCTTTAGTAATTTTGCTCTCCTCTTTACCTAAAACACCATTGTCACCTGCGTGTGGGTTTAGTGCTAATACTGCCATCTGTTCATTGGTATTTAAACTCTTTTGTAAATCTAATAAGAACTTTAAGAGCTTTTTTGTTTTTATATTTTTAGCAACATCTTTTAACGGTATGTGCTCTGTAAATAGAGATACATACATCTTTGGGCAACCTAACATCATAATTGCATCTTTTTTAAAAGCATCTCGTAATACTTCGGTATGTCCTTTATATTTTATGCCTGCTTTACTCCACGCTTCTTTGTGTATTGGCAGGGTACAAATGGCATCTACTTCGCCATTTTTTGCTAACTCTATCGCCTTTTTAAAGGATGCAAAAGAGTAAGCACCACTTTTTTTACTAACTTTACCAGCCTCTATTTTAAAAGCTTTTTCATTTGGCGATATAGTATTAAAACCTTTAGGTACTTTGATTCCAAGCTTGCTACTAGCAATATCTAGCATAACCCTATCTATTATATAGTAAGGCTTAACCATTTTAGCAAGCTCTTTATGTGCTTTTAGGGCTATCTCTATACCTATACCGTTTAAATCGCCTATACTTATTGCTACCTTTTTTTTAGCCATTTACTAACTCTTTCATATCTATAATTGCTTTGTATAATCCACTAAAAATTGAGCGTGCGACAATACTTTGCCCAATATTTAACTCTTCTATCTGCTCTATTTCTACAATATCTTTTACATTTTGGTAATTCAAGCCATGCCCAGCAGCAACTTTTAACCCCAACTCTTTAGCTAAAACCGATATCTCTTTTAACTGCTCTAACTCTTTATCCAACTGCTCTTTTAACTCTTTACGACTTAAATCAAACTCTTTTACTGCATGCTTAGTGTGTGGTAAGTTAGAGTAGAGCATTCCATACAAGTTAGAGTATCTGCCGGTATGTAGTTCTATCCACTCCACTCCCAACTCTTTAGAAGTCTCTACAGCCTCTACAGTTGGGTCTATAAATAACGAAACATCTACTTCGCTATCGTGCAATTTTTCTATTGCATCAATAAGTCTAGTATTGTCAGTACTAATTGCTAAGCCACCCTCTGTAGTAACCTCTTCGCGTTTTTCTGGTACTAATGTTGCACGGTGTGGCTTTAAATTGCAAACAATATCTATAATAGTTGGCTCAATCGCACACTCTAAATTTACAGGCAATACCGAGTGAGCTAGCACATCAACTACATCTTTATCTTGCACATGGCGTCTATCTTCTCGCAAATGTATTGTAATTTGCTTCGCTCCTGCACGCTCGCAAATACTCAAGGCATCTATAAAATTCGGATTGTTCACCATCCGAGCTTCTCGTAAAACTGCAATATGGTCTATATTTACACCTAAATCCATGGTTCCCCTTCGGGGAAGCTTAGAGCTTAGAGCTTAGAGCTTAGAGCTAGTGGTGTGGCTTCGCCACTTTTCTAACTCTTAACTCTTAACTCTTAACTCTTAACTTCCAAAAATTTCTCTAATTATAACATTTCTTATAAGCTTTATGTTAAAATACAGATAATTTTTATATAAGGTAAGATAATGAATAAAAAAGAGGTTAAAAAAGTAGTTTTAGCATACTCTGGTGGATTAGATACAAGTATTATTTTAAAGTGGTTACAAGATGAATATAACTGCGAAGTTGTAACATTTACAGCAGATATTGGACAAGGCGAAGAGGTAGAACCTGCAAGAGAAAAGGCACTTAAGTTTGGTATTAAGCCTGAGAATATCTTTATAGACGATTTACAAGAGGAGTTTGTAAAAGATTTTGTATTCCCAATGTTTAGAGCAAACACAATTTACGAAGGCGAATACTTGCTAGGTACATCAATCGCAAGACCACTAATTGCAAAAAGATTAGTAGAAATCGCTAAAGAGACTGGTGCAGATGCGGTAGCACACGGAGCAACTGGTAAGGGTAACGACCAAGTTCGTTTTGAAATTGGAGCACTTAGCTTAAATCCAGAGATTAAAGTAATCGCTCCATGGAGAGAGTGGGATTTAAACAGCCGTGAAAAGCTATTAGCTTATGCAGAGAAGCACGAGATACCTATTTCTAAGAAGGGTAAAAAATCTCCATACTCTATGGATGCTAACTTACTACACATCTCTTACGAAGGGCAAGTATTAGAAGACCCAAATGCAGAGCCAGAGGCTGATATGTGGCTATGGACAAACTCTCCAGAGGAGGCTCCAGATACTCCTGAGTATATTACAATAAGCTTTGAAAATGGCGATGCAGTTGCAATTAATGGCGAGAAGTTAAGCCCTGCAACAATTTTAAGAACTCTAAACGAATATGGTAACAAGCACGGAATTGGAAGAATAGATATAGTAGAGAACAGATATGTTGGTATGAAAGCAAGAGGTTGCTACGAAACACCAGGTGGAACAATTTTACTAAAAGCTCACAGAGCAATCGAATCTATTACGCTAGATAGAGAAGAGGCTCACTTAAAAGATGAGTTAATGCCAAAATATGCTAGTTTAATCTACAACGGTTACTGGTTCTCTCCAGAGCGTGAAATGATGCAAGCTGCAATCGATAAGACTCAAGAGAATGTAAACGGCGATGTTAGATTAAAACTATACAAAGGTAATGTAATAGTTGTAGGTAGAGACTCTAAAAACTCTCTATACTCACCAGCACACTCTACATTTGAAGAGGATGAAGTATATAACCAAAAAGATGCAGAGGGCTTTATTAGATTAAATGCACTTAGATTTATTATCGAAGGCGAGCTTCAACCTGAAAGAACAGCAAAATATTTAAAAGAAGATAGCACAAGCAAACCGAGCGAAAAAACAGAAGAAAAAGTAAGTTTTGGTGCTAAATTAAAAGACTTTTTAGGTATTCAATAGAGTATGAATTATTTAATAAGTTACCATAAATACTTAGTAGAGATTCTACTTTTTGTTATTGTTGCAAATATTGCAGTACAAATTATTTTTAAAGATAATTTCGATAGATTTGTAAAGTATAGCCGTATTGGCTACTTTACATTTTGGGCATTTTGGGCAATGGTTGCCTTTAGCGGATTAGTAGTTTTTGCCTTTCAAAGAGGGGTATTAAGTAGTGCAGTTATTGTAATGCTAATTAGTGTGATAGTTTTACCTATTTTAGATGGATACAGAGCTATTAAAGTTGGCAAACTGTGGCGTCAAGGAGAGAAAGGCATAAAGTTATCTATTGCTATTATGCTTGCAGAGATTGCTGTAATAGCTGCAACTATTGTCTATACAGTTATGGCAAAATAAATTAAAAAAATGCAATTTGTTTACGATAAAAATGCCTCTACTCCTCTACTAACTATAGAGGATGAAACTTACAAATACCTATTTAGAGCACGCCGAAAAAAGATAGGCGATATTATAGATTTTAGAAACCTGCAAGATGATAAACTCTACAGTTATAAAGTTCTATCTATAGATAAAAAAAGTGCCTCTTTAGAGTTAATTTATGGCGAGAGCAAGCCAGTAGTTCCAAGAAAAAATTTAACAATAGGCTGGTGTATAATCGACCCAAAAAATATAGAAAAAACCCTGCCTAGCCTTAACGAAATAGGAGTAGCTAAAATAGTATTTATCCGTTGTGCCTACACTCAAGCAAATTTCAAAATTAAAAAAGAGAGATTAGAAAAAATATTAATTAACTCTAGCCAACAATGCGGACGAAGCTCTCTAATGAAGATAGAGTTTTCACAATCACTGCAAGATTTTTTAGGCAAGTACCCACAAAGTTACCTTTTAAATTTTAGCCAAAATAGAGTCTCAGAAAATAAAAATATAAGCTCTATAATAGTAGGATGTGAAGGCGGATTAAGCAAAGACGAGACAAAACTTTTTGAATCTGAAAAAATAGTAGGCTTAAATACCCCAACAATCTTAAGAAGCGAAAGTGCAGTTGTAGCCGTAGCTAGTAAGATAATACTTTAAGATACCTCCAACACCATTAAGATAAGGGTTTTATATCAATTTCTTGGCTTTAAGCTCAAAGCCGAAAGCTTAAAGCTATCCACTTCGTCATTTCCACGGAAGCGGGAATCTACAATTTTAACTGCCTAAAAGTTGAATAAGTATTTTTATGGCAGTTTAACTCTGGATTCTCGTTTTTATGAGAATGATATGCCGGCAAGCTTTTGGCTTTGTGCTTTAAGCTTTATACATTTTACAGAGTTAAAACTCTTAACTTAAGGCAATGTAGGATACCTCTAATAAAGCCATTAACTATTGACAATCAACCATAAGCCATTAACAAACTAAAGATACTCTCCTCTATGGCACAATAGCTGATACGGGCAATATCTGCACTTTTGTAAATCTTCGCAACGCTCAGCTTTGAAGCTTTTTATGCTTTTTAAATACTCTATATGCTCTAAAAGCTTAGTCTCTTTCTCTTCTGGCTTCTCTAAGTAGCTCTCTTTGCCACCATTTAAAATCTCTATAAACATAAAATCTATACTTCCAGCTGGTTTATCTAGCAATTTTGAATATACACTCATTTGAAAATCATCTATTTTTTCACTATCTTTTGCATTAGATTTTGCAATCGAGCCACTTTTGTAATCAATTACTAAATTAAAGCCATCTTTACTATCCATTCTATCTACTCGACCAATAAACTTCAAACCTGCAATTTCCCCATTTAGAGAAAATTCACACCCTACAACTTCATAACCCTTTTTAAAGTGCTCTATCTGATTCTTAACAAATCCATCTAGTATATTACTCCAAAGTGGCTTTTTATATAGTAACTCTGCGTTATCTTTGCTATAAGAGTCTATCTCTATCATTAAAGCTTTTTCCAACTCTTCTACGCTAACAAATTTAGATTTTGGAGTTATAACTTTCGAGATAATATCGTGTAGAATTCTACCCTCATTTATCTCATCATCTCTTGCTTGCTCTATCTTTTTAATGTATCTGTAATAAAACTTTCTTCGACACTCTAAAAATGTCTTTAGCTTATGTGCCGACCAAGTAGTTGCTCTTGCATTAAACTCTACTTCAACATCATTTAAGTGTGCATCTGTTTTATAGCTACTATCAATATTAAACATTAAATTTAGTGGCGTTTTATATCTGCTAATATTTTCGCCAAGCCCTAGCTCATATAAAAATTTAGATGGCTGCATATTGTCGCTACTACTATAAATTACTACCGATTTTTTAGCTCTCTCTAGAACTCTAGCGTAATAATGCTTTTGTAGATTTTCTCTATCACTTTTAGTAGGTAGTTTGGCATTAGCTCTAACTGCACTATTTAGGAATCTATCTTTATTAGAAATCGATGGTACTACTCCATCGTTAAAGTCAATTATAACAACAGCTTCAAAACTAATACCACGACTCTCTAAAAGCCCCATAACTGTAACTTTACCACCATTAGTATCGTCTATACTGTGCTCTTTTATCTCATTTAACCATAAAAATAGCCAACTCTTAAAATCAAATTCTCTATCTTTAAAAGCTCTATTAAAATCGTAAAATGTTTGCAGTAGATTTAGTTTATCTAACGCCTTTAACAAATCTTCGCTTCTATATAGCGGTAATTCTAACTCTTTTAGAATTGCAAAGAAATCTTCTACTTTCATAAGGCTACTATTTGGAAGCTTTTTAACATCAAATTTATTATGTACTAAAAACTCTTTAGCAATATCATCACCACTTAAAAACTTATTTATCTGCTCTAAAAATTTATAACTCTTATACTCACGATAGCTTCTACCCATCGCAAAGTTTAAATTATTTAGCCTATCAAATGCTCTAATTGCTGGTACTATCGATTCATCTGGTACTATTAAAGCTATATTTTCAGGGTTTATTCCACTGCAAACAAACTCTTCTATTTTTGCAAAGGCAACTGCAATTTGCTCTAAATGTTCTCCTACTTCAATAACTTCACAATCTATGCTTATCGGTTCTATTTTTGTTTCAATAATTTTTTTGCTATTTAAATCAAACTTTACTACAGAATTATCTGGCAAATCAATATTTAAATCTCTAAAACTATCTACAATTTTTTGGTTAAAAGGTGTAGTTTTCAAATGAATAAGAAAAGGCTTTAACTTAGCTATTTCACTAAAAAGTTCTAATTCAAACTTAGTTAAATACCCCTCTAGTTCTAAAACAAAACCATCAAAGCTATTTATAAAAGATTCATTCAATTTATACTCTGTAGGAATAAAAATTTTATCATTTAAGCTATGCTGCTTTAGCAACTCTCTGTAATTTTCCAAACTTTTCGCTAATAGTTCTAAATCTTTATCAAACTCTGCATACATATCAGCTAAATAGAGTTCTTCTATCTTAACACCTTCGGCACTTACTTCTTCAAAAAACCTAAAGAAGTCTTCAGCATTAGTATAAAATTTTACTAAATTTAAATCTTTTTTAATTAATCTAAAGTTACTAAAATTTGTTGCTTCTTTAAGATAAAGAACTCTTTGCATATTATCTATTAAGATGCTATTTCCAAGAGTTATAGCTTTACTCTCAAAATCAAAAACTGTTAGCATTTTAGGTAAAAAAGAGTTTTGCTTTATGTAAAACGCCTTCTTCTCCCTAATTGCCCTACTTGTAGATAGAATATGCAAATAGTTTTCGCTACTCATAAATCTACTTTATATCTTTAAAACCGTAATAATCTATATATTTTATTGCATCTTTATCAGATAATTTTAATCTTAAAATATATCTACCTGGTTTAACAACCTTTAACTCTTTAATTTCAAAAACCCCATTACCATCATTTGGAACATTATTAATATGTATATCATCGAGTTCTGTTTGTGGTCTTGTTAGTAAAGCATCAAGTTTAACATCTTTTACACTAGTTCCATTTTTTGCTTTAACTATAACTTTAATATCATTTATACTATTTAACTTATAGTATTTATGAGGCTTTCTCTTAAGATTTTTAGGTTTAAAATTACTATTTTCTAAACCACTTAATTCAACACTATATTTAGTATCAAATTTTGCTTCAGCATCAGAAATTTTATTAGCATTCATATCTGCACTCTGATATTTTTGCATAAATTCATTAGATTCATGTACAGGTAATGATATTGTATTTTTTATAGTCCAAAAACCCAATGTCAAACCTATAGCCAAAAAACCTAAAATCATATATGGCCAAAACTTACCATTATCATTTTTTTTACTCATTGTTTCCTCTTTTTCTAAAAATTGGTGCAATGAAATATATCCAAATTACTATTAAAGAACCAACAATAATTAAAGTATTTACAATTTTTAATACCCAAGAACCACCACTTTTAATAGTAGATTTAAGCTTTATACCTTTAGAGTTAGCAATTTCATCTGCTAATTCAGAATATGCTTGCACCAATCCAACATCAAATTTACTTTGTTCTGAATTACTATCTTTGCTCGCTATAACTTTAATAGCATAATCTAATACTTTACCCTTATCTACTGAATTTAGTAATTGTTTATTAGATGCTACTACATGAATTCTCATAGAATTTGGAGCAAAAACTATACCTACATATGGCTTACTTAAGCTATCTTTATACTTTTTAAGATATTTATAAACGCTAACGCCTCTTTTTATATTGTCATGTGTGGTAATTAAATAAGCATTTATACCTGTTTTATTACTCAACTCACTACCCATCTTCTCTATATAATCAGAAGCTTTAGGAGATACTAAATTATCATTAAAAAGAAACTTTGCGTTTAAGAAACTAAAGAAAAGAGAAAGCATAAGCAAGCCTAAGCCTACTTTTGCTCTCATATTAAGATATAAATAGGTGATTAGGTGTTAATACAGCCCAAAGTGTTACAGCTGCACTTACAACCAAAAGTAATGTAATCAATTTATCCATAATAGCCCCCTATTTTCTAACGCTAAGGTCATACTTAGCATTATCTTTGCTAATCTCTTTAACATTATCTAAACTACTAACAATAGGTGTAGGGTCGTAATAATGTTTTGCCTCTGCTTTTTGAATACCAATAGCATGCATTTCCAAGAATGCAAGAATTGATAATAGTAATAAAGTAGCAATTAGCATACCAGTAATACCACTTAATGTAAATAAACCTCTACTTGTATTTTCTGCCATATCCTACTCCTTACTTACTGCTAGATAGTGATTTGATATACTCAGCAAGTGCTTTCTCTTGAACTGGAGTAAATCTGTTTGCAAATGATGGCATTCTACCAATGCTACCCTTCTTACCATTTTTTAATACATTAGCAATTAATGTACTATCAATATGAGCTAAGTTAGGAGCTTGACCGCCATTACCTTTACCATCTTGACCATGACAACCTGCACATGTAGCCCAAGCTGTAGGTGCTTTACCTTTTAAGCCACCAGCAACATATGCTGCAACATCTTCAGCATCTTTACCTTGTGCCATACCAGCTGGCATTGCACCTAATGGATATTTAAAGTAGTGTGAACCATTCTTAATAACATATAAAACTTGTGCTTTACTTATTCTATGTGTTAAATCGTGTGCTTTACCAGACATACCATCGCCAGTATCACCATGACAAGGTGCACACTGTACTAAGAATATAGACTCACCCATATCTTTTAAAGTATCTTTATCTGCTGTCTTAAATTTTTCTTGGAATTTTTTATTGTACTCTTTTGTCTCTTTATTCCATGCACCAATTTGACTATAAGCATTTACTGGGTAACCCATTAACATATACCAAATTGCCCAAATTAGTGTACCAACAAACGACCAAGCCCAACCAGATGGAAGTGGATTTTCGTATTCACCAATACCATCCCAGTTATCTTCTGTAAGCTCACCAGATGCTGAATCATTTTTCATTTGAGCCATATACTTCGCAGCTACACCAAATGTTAATACTGCAATCGCAATAGCACCAATGAAAGTAAGCATGTTGATTGGATCGCTTAAATCAATATGCATTTGCTCAATTACCACATAAGTACCAATAATTAGTACACCTGCCATAACTAGAGCTTTGACTATCATACCATTCATAAATCTACTCCTTTTTGTCATTCTCAATTTTAGGGTTTTTATCAAGTATCTTACTATCTAACTCATCATCTAAAGCTAAATTAGAATACTTTTCATAATCTTTTTCACCCTTCTTCTCACTTCGATAGAGATAAATAATGTAGTAATAAAATATTGCCATCACTATTCCAGTCCCTATTACAAACATATAGGCTCTTATTTGTTCAATCTCTACCGTTGTCACCACTTAATCCTTATTTTAATTTTTCTAAATATGCAACAAGAGCTACAACTTCAGGAACTTTACCAGCTTTAACCATTTTGATTAAATCGTCTCTTTTCATCGCTGTAGCGATTTTTAAAGCCTCTGGTAAAATTTTAGTTTTTAACTCTTTTTCATATGCTGCTTTACCTGGTGCAATATCTGCTCCGTAAGGTGTACCAAAAACTTTTTTAACTGTTACTGCTTCAGCATAAGCAGTCTCTAAGTCTGCTACATTAGTAAACTGATGCTTATATGCAGGCATAATAGAGTCTGGAACTACAGATTTTGGATTCCACATATGGTTTGCATGCCAATCTGGAGTTCTGTAGTTACCTACACGGTGTAAATCTGGACCAGTTCTCTTACTTCCCCAAAGGAATGGTCTGTCATAAGCATACTCTCCAGATAGTGAATATTGACCATATCTATCAGTTTCTGCTTTAAATGGTCTAATTAACTGAGAATGACAAGCAATACAGTTATCTTTTTTATAAACTTCCTTACCTGCTAATTGCAATACGGTGTAAGGCTTTAAACCTTTTACAGGGCGAGCTGCCTCTGCAAAGTTTGGCAGAATTTCAATTAATCCTGCATACGCAATTACTATAAATACACCCACTGCAAAGAAGAATGGGTTTTTTTCTAACCAATGAAACATTATCCTACCTCCTTAAGCCATAGGTGATCTATATCTAGGTTCTTGCTCAAGTCTCTTACCTGCTGTAGCAGTTTTAAAGAAGTTATAAGCGAACATAAACATACCAATTAAATATAACAATCCACCAAGTGCTCTAAGAGCATAATATGGGTGAAGTACTGAAACAGTATCGATAAAGCTATATACTAAGTTACCATACTCATCAACAGCTCTCCACATCATACCTTGAGTGATACCAGCAATCCACATAGATGTAAAGTATAAAACAACACCTATTGTTTGAATCCAGAATTGAGATTCAAGTAAAGATTTAGAGTAAATCTCTCTTTTAAATACTCTTGGTGCCATATGCATAAGAGCAGCAAAAATCATAAATGCAACCCAACCAAGAACACCATCGTGAACATGTCCTGGAATCCAGTCTGTAAAGTGTGCAATAGCATTAACAGATTTAACCGCTTGAATAGGACCTTCTAATGTACTTAACATATAGAATGTTGAAGCAAGTACCATAAACTTAATTAATGGATTTTCTGTTAATTGATTCCACTCACCCTTCATTGTAAGAAGCATGTTGATTGCTGAACCCCAAGATGGTAAAATCAGTACAACTGAGAATACTGAACCCATAGTTTGCATCCAATCTGGAACAGTTGACCATAATAAGTGGTGACCACCAGCCCAAAGGTAAACAAACATTAATCCCCAGAAAGATAGTAAAGATAGTTTATATGAATAAACTGCTTGACCAGACTCTTTTGGTAAGAAGTAATAAATTAATGCAATAATAGGTACTGTAAATACGAATGCAACTGCATTGTGTCCCCACCACCATTGAACAAGTGCATCATTAGTACCAGCGTACATAGATACAGAGTGATACCAAGCACCAAGTCCACCAGAGAAGAACATTGTAGGAACTTCCATATTGTTAAATAGGTAAAGCATAGCCACACCTAAGAAAAATGCTATATAGTACCACAAAGAGATATATAAAGTTTTTTCACGGCGTAAACCAATTAAACCAAACATATTAATACCAAAAATTACCCAAGTTAATACTACAAGTGCATCTAATGGCCACTCCATTTGAGCATACTCTTTACTAGCTGTAATTCCTAGTGCTAGCGATACAACCATGCCAGTAGCAATTACTAAATATAGTAAAAAGTGTAATTTAGTTAAAGCTTTTAATAAGCCAGACTCTGAAATTGAAACTTTAAGTACTCTTTGAGCTGTATAATAAAAAGATGCCCAAATACCACTTAATGTAAATCCATAAATAACTACATTTGTATGTAATGGTCTTAAACGAGAAAAAGTACCATACTCACCTAGTAAATAGTTTAAATCTGGGAATGCAAGTTGAGATGCAATAAGAACCCCGATTGTCATACCTACTATACCAAAAATGACAGCTGTCCACATAAATAATTTCACAACAGAATAATCATATTCCATAGTTGCGTTAGACTGCATATAGCCCTCCTAAATAATAATTTTGTTACAGAGTAACAGTAACAATTTGATTATATGCAATAATTGATATAAATAAACTTAAAATCATAAATATATTTTTAATATTTTTTTGTAAGTTTAGATTAATAAAATGGGGTTTTACAAGATATTTTTAGAGAAAATTAATAATATATCTCTAAATAATATCGTTTTATGTAATAATAATGTAGAAAATTAAGCTTTACCCTTAGCTTTTTGAATACTGTTTATATATAAATACTCTATATTAATTTTTTTCTCTTTGGGTAAATTTGTAGCAACTTCAGTTAATACTTTATCAAAATCTTCAAAAAGATAATTTGCCATTGAGCCAGGTATTGGATTTATCTCATTTAGATACACTTCACCATCTACTACGAAGAAATCGCATCTAATTATTGCACCCATAAAAATTGGGTCATATATCTTTTTAAATGTCTCTTCTATTTTAGATTTTAAAGCATCATCTATAGTAGCTTCACTAACTCTTTCATCTCTGCTAAAGTCCATATACTTTTTATCAAAGTCTAAAAACTCTTCTTTCTGAGGCTCTTCTACAATAGATAAAATCCAATCTTTTCCCTTAGCCCCTGCTTGGTTATACTCTTTAATACCATCTATAAATGGCTCTATTAAAACTTGCGTATCAAATTCAAAAGCAACATCTAAAGCATAATCAAACTCCTCTTTGCTTTTAACAACGCTTACCCCTATAGAGCTACCAAGTCTAAGTGGCTTAACAATTACAGGAAAATCTATTTTGCACTCTCTATTATCATTTTTATTAATTAATTGATAATCTAGCGTTTTAACATTTAAACTCTCAGCTAAAAATTTAGTATATAGTTTATTAAAACTTAAAACTGCCCCTTCCAATCTAGGACCTATAAATTTAATATCAAAAAATTCAAATATAGAGGCAAGCTTACCATCCTCACCATCTCTTCCATGAATTAGGTTAAGCACTATATCATATTCTACTTTTTTAGAACCAAACATACTACT
>WFYP01000091.1 GCA_015490055.1 Nitratifractor sp. | reverse complement strand
GTTAAAGATCATTCCCACTTTAAAGGTGACAGGTGTTTAATTTAAAATAAATTCAACACCTGTCACCTAATTGAAGTTAAACGCTAACCTCTTCTGTGTTTGTGGACGCGTATTATAGACAAATTATTTATTAATGTCAAGGGTTTTTAGAGGGTTTTTGTAAAAAATGTTCATTTTATTACTTTTTGTAGTTTTTTTGGGTTTGGCTTTATTTTTAAGGGAATTCTTAGGTTTTATTTTGAGGAGAGTTTTTGTTCTTTATGGCTATCTTATATATTATAGATAGTAATCAGGTAAGAGAGTATAAATCTCTTTAACTTTTGCGTTTTGTGTATTCTAAATAAGTTTTTGTAGTTGTAATTACAAATGTTGTAATTGCCGGACCTAAAATCATCCCCCAAAATCCATAGCTTCCCATTCCTGCAAGAATAGAGAAGAAGATTAGTAATTCATCAATATTGGTTGTGCTTTTTAAGAATTTATCTTTAATAACTTTGATTATAACTGGTTTTACAAATGTATCTGCTATTATGGATATAACAATGATAGAGTACAAAGCTATAGTTATTGCTGCTGATGAACCCAAGTTACTCCATGCCAACAAACTTACAGGTAGCCAGACAATTAATCCGCCTACAACTGGTATAAGCGATGCAAACCCATATACAAAACCGAAAAATAGCCCATTAAATCCGTAAAATGATATAAATACACCAAAGAGTAAACCTTCGAAAATAGCTGTTACTATTATAGAGAAGAATACTATCTCCATTGTTGAAGAGATTTCGTCTAACATTTTCATACTCTCTCTTCTCGATGTTGATATCAAGTTTCTTAAAAAGAGAGTAATTTTATCTTGGTGATATACTATAAAAGAGTAAAATATTACAACCAAAAATGAGTCTTTCATAAAGGTTAAACCTTTTGTACCTAATTTTCCTATATACAAAGAAGACTCTTGTATAAATGGTAAAACTTGGTCTAGTGTTAAATACTCTTGTGCTAATTTTCCTATATAAGGTATATCTTTTAATAATTCTTTAGCTTTATCCAAAATTGTACCAACAGAGTTTGGATCTAATTTGCTTACATAATTAATTCCTGTTGTAGCAATATATGCTATTGGTGCTAATATTAAAACAACCATTATAAAAGTCATTATAGCAGTTGCTACCTTTTTAGAATTAACATATTTAGTTATATTTCTTGTTAAGTTTGTTGTTGCCATAGCAAGTAACATTGCTACTACTATAGGTAAAATAAATGGCTGATATATAGAGTATGCTGCAAATAATCCTAAGGCAAATAAAACTAAAACAACTTGTGATGACCTATTCAAATAGCCCTCCTGAATTTTCTGCTAATGGCGGTGTTAATTTAAAAAGTTCATAAGCTTTTGGCGATGCTATTCGCCCTCTTGCTGTTCGCTCAATGTAGCCGTTTGCTATTAAGTATGGCTCTAGCACATCCTCTATTGTACCTTCATCTTCGCTAAGTGCTGCAGCTATTGTTGCTAAACCCATTGGGCGACCTTTTGCTGCTATTAAAAGCTCTAGCAATCTTATATCTTGTTCATCAAAACCTACACTGTTTACACCTAGCTGTTCTAGTGCAAATTTTGTTGTCTTTAGAGATATTACCTCTTCATCAGCTACATCTGCAAAGTCTCGCACTCTTCTTAAGAGTCTTAATGCAATTCTTGGTGTTCCACGGCTTCTTTTTGCTATTTCGACACTAGCACTTGGGTCTATCTCTCTATCTAGTTTATCGCTAGCTTGCTTTATTATAGTTGCTAACTCTTTGTGGTTGTAAAACTCCATTCTAAAGTGCATACCAAAACGCTCGCGAAGTGGATTACTTAGCATACCTGCTCGCGTTGTTGCACCTATTAGTGTAAAGCGAGGTAAATCTATCTTAACAGCTTGTGCAGCGGGTCCAGAGCCTATAATAATATCTAGCCTAAAATCCTCCATAGCTGGGTAGAGTATCTCTTCTACCGCAGGAGATAGACGATGTATTTCATCTATAAATAGAATATCACCCTCTTCTATATTAGTTAAAAGTGCAGCTAAATCTCCGCTTTTCTCTATCATTGGAGCAGCAGTTGTTTTTATATTTGCACCCATTTGCGTAGCTATAATATTAGATAGTGTCGTTTTTCCCAAACCTGGAGGTCCAAAAAATAGTACATGGTCAAGTGCTTCACCACGCTTTAAGCTCGCTTCTATAAAGACTTTTAAGTTCCCTTTTATACGCTCTTGCCCTATATATTCGTTCCATTTACTGGGTCGAAGCGATAGCTCTACACTCTCTTCGCCCTCAAAACGCTCTATCTCTACTACTCTTTGCATATCTACCTTTTTATGGCTTTACAATTAAGTTGTTTACAACTTCTGCAACGCCATCTACACTTCTTGCAATCTGCCCTGCTAACTCTTTGTTTACATCTGTAT
>WFYP01000090.1 GCA_015490055.1 Nitratifractor sp. | reverse complement strand
TGAATAGTTTTTAATAAAAGCTAGCCAAAGCTAACTTGCGTTAAAAAGTATTTGCAGTAAGTGCCCTCTTGTGCTACCCAAAGGGCAAAACAAAAAAGCAACACCTATAAAAGAAAAATTATCACTCTTAGCTTCGGCTAGGAGAGATAATTTGTTCTTTCATATCTGTCACTTTTTTGATTTGTTAAATATTGTATATAGTGTGTAACTTCAGTTATAAATTAATTATACACTATTTATACTTTTAATCACATTTTATGGGTTTTTGTGAGCAACTAATATAATAGATGATATAATTGCACTATGAAATTTTATAGAATATATATAGAGCTTACAAATGTGTGTGGACTTAAGTGTTCGTTTTGCCCTACTAAAAACTTACCAAACAAAACTATGAGTTTAGATTTTTTTGAATCTATTATCAGGCAAGCTAAAGATTATACTAAAGAGATAGCTTGCCATGTTGTTGGCGACCCATTTACTTTGCCAAATTTAAATGAGTATTTAGATATTATCGATAAGTATGGGCTTAAAGCTCTGCTTACTACATCTGGTTATTATATGAAAAAACAGCCAAACTCTACGCTTTTTCACCCCTGTGTAAAGCAGATAAATATTTCGCTAAATGCTTTCAATAAAAATGATAGTAGCATTACTTTTGAGCAATATATAGAGCCAATCTTAGTACTTTGCAAAGCAAAAGATAAAGTGGCAAAAGAGATTTTTATAAATTTGCGTATGTGGAATTTAGATAGCAACTTAAGCGAAGATAGTTACAATCAAGAAGTTTTTGCAAAATTAGAAGAGGCTTTTGGTGTAAAAGTGGAGTATAAAAATCCAAAAGAGAGTGTTAGGTTAGCTTATAAAACTTTGCTACACTTCGATACCTATTTTCAGTGGCCCTCGCTAGCTAACCCTATTTATGGGCATGGAACTTGCCAAGGCTTAAGCTCGCACATTGGGATACTTGCAAATGGCGATGTTGTACCTTGCTGTTTAGATAGCGAAGCAGTTATGAAGCTTGGTAATTTAAAAGAGCAGAAGCTCTTTAATATATTAAATGGCAAACGAGCAAAAAGCATAAAAGAGGGTTTTGCTAAAAATATCTGTAGCGAAGAGATGTGCTTAAAGTGCTCTTATAAAGATAGATTTAATCTTTAGGAAGCTCTTTAATCTCTGGCTTATTATCACTATCTTTGCTATCTTTAAATTCACTAAAAGTTGAGTCTAAATCTTTAACGAAACTATCTACTCTATTGCTTAAATTCTCAAAAAAGCTTTTTGTCTTTTTTAAATCTAGTGAAATATGTTCATCATCTACTTTAACACCAACACTATCTTCTAAATCAACTTTACCCTCTTTGATACTTTGGCTTAAATCTTCACTCTTTTTCTCTAAAGTACTCTGCAAATTTTCGAAGAAGCTTTTTGTTTTGCTCAAATCTATATCTATCTTTTCATCAGCTACATTTATACCCAATAGTGAAAGTATATTCTCTTTTTTCTCTTCCATTTTGGCTCCTTTTTTATTATTGTACAATAAATTAATATTTAAATCAAATCGACTCAATTTCGTAAAAATTTTGATATAATAATAGAAATAAATTAAAGGAGTATAGTATGAGTGATTTATCAAAAGTTATAGATGAGTTTAAATTAAGCAGTACAGATAATGGAAAAGTAGAGGTTGCTGTTATAAAAGAGCCATATGGTAAAGATAGCGAAAGTGTAGCAAGTATTGGTATATTTTTAAATAGTGATGCAGATGAGCCAAACTGGAAAGTGCATATTCCAAAAGGTAATATAGATGAAGTAATCTCTGCACTACAAAAGGCAAAAGAGGAGCTTTAAAGCTCTCTTAACTTCACGCTATGTATAAATTTCTAATTTTAACTCTCTTAAGTGTAATTGCTTATTCTCAAAATAACAGTACTAAAATTGATACTAATTCTACAAAAGATTTAAATAGTACAAAAAAAACTGTGTCGAAAAAAACAAAGTTAGAAAAAAATATAGAAAAAGCTATTGCAAAAGAGAAAAAGTTTAAAAAAGAGCAAAAGTTTTATCAAGGCAAAGATTATAATTTAACAGATAAGAAAATAGACTCTAGTTCACTAGATAATATAAAAGTTATAAAACCAGATTATGATTTTGAAATGTTAGAGTTTTAACTCCATAAAATGCCTAAAGCTTAAAGCACAAAGCAAAAAGCTAGCCATTGCGTCATTCCCGTGGAAACGGGAATCTACGGTTTAAATTGTCAAAAAAGTTAAATTGCAACTTATGGATAGTTCAAACTGCAGATTCCCGTTTCCACGAGAATGACGGCGATGGTAAACATTCAAGTTTATATGATAACTTAACTCCATTTTATGGAGTTAAAGCTCTTAATTTAATGGCAATGTGGCTACCTCTATAAGAGGTAGCGTTTATTTAACAGATATATCTCTGCGTTTTTTATTTTCTACTTTTTCAAAAGTAATAGTTAATCTGCCATCTTTATATTTAGCATCTATAGAATCTCGGTCGATATCATCGCTTAAATAAAATGTTCTATAAAATTTTCCAAATTTGCTTTCGATTAAATAGTAGTCGCTCTCTTTAACCTCTTTTTTCATTTTGCGTTCTGCTGTAACTACTAAATAGTCATCTTCTACACTTACATTAATATCTTTTTTATCAACACCTGGTAGGTCAATTTCTACTGTAAAGGTATCTTTTTTTCTATTGTGCATAATGTTTGCAAGTGGGATGTGTCTTGCAACATTTGCAAAAACATCTTTAGTTTTTTCGATGCCTTCTACTATGCCTTGCTCTACTTTTTTCTCTACATTTTGTAATTTTTTTGTTACATTAGCCATTTTGCACCTCCTTATTTAATTTCGATTTTTTTAGGAGCTTTTTCTACTTTTTCTACTTTTGGAATCTTTATCTCCAAAACTCCATTGTTATGTTTTGCTTCTATCTTGTCTGTATCTACATCTTCTGGTAGGCTGAAGCTTCTTTCAAACTTACCATATACTGACTCAACTTTATAGAAGCTATCATCTTTATGCTCCTCTTTTACTTTACGAACACCGCTAATTGTAAGGGTATTATCATCTACATCAATATTGATATCATCTTTTGAAACACCTGGTAAATCAACTTCTATATAGTAAGCATCATCAGCTTCTCTAGTATTTACTGTTGGAATAAAAGCGATATCATTTGGTTTAGACTCTTGTACATTAAGTAGTTTGCTAAATTGCTCTCTTAACTCTTCTAATTCAGCAAATGGATTATAACCTTTTACTACATTCATCTTTGAACCTCCTGTTATTTTTTGAAATTATATAGAATTTTAAAAAGTATAGTTGCTACCTAAGTTGCAAAATTCATACAAAATTGATATAATAAGTAAAACAAAAGTTTATTATAAGGAATTATTATGTTTAAAAATTCTCTTTTTATTGCATTGTTAGCAATTTCACTATCTGCTCAAACAAATAGTACCAAAGTTCAAGATAATAATGATAGTAACGCAACTTTAAATAAAAATTTGCAAAAAGCTATAGCAAAAGAGAAAAAGTTTAAAAAAGAGCAAAAGTTTTATCAAGGTAAAGATTATAATTTAAGCGAAACAGCTGTAGATAAAGATACTGTGAAAAAAGTACCACTAATAGAGCCCGATTATGACTTTGATATGACAGATGTGTACAACGACCAATAATCCTGCTATAATTTCCATTAAAAAAGGGTAGCAATGTCTATTTTAAGAAATTTTTCAAAAGTGGCAATTAGTACTGGTTTGGGTGCATTTTTAGTAACTGGTTTAACAAGTTGTAGTAAAAGCGAAGATAATACTCAACAGACGCAAGCAAAAGCCAAAGGTGCTTTTGTTGTTATAGAAGAGGTAGCAAAAGGTAAATATAAAATTAAAGATGAATTCCCAGCAGATGAAACTAGAATTGTTTTAAAAACACTTGATGGAAAAGAGAAAGTTTTAACGCAAGAAGAGATGGATGCCTTAGTTAAAAAAGAGGCTGCAAAAATAGATAATGGAACATCTGAATTAACTAAGCCAGATGGTGCACAACAGATGAGCAGTGGTATGGGGCTTGGCGAAGCAATAATGGCGAGTGCCGCGGGTGCAATTATTGGCTCGTGGATTGGTAATAAACTTTTTGGCAACCAAAATTATCAAAACAATAGAAAAGCTGGATATAAATCGCCATCTACATATACAAGAAGTAAAAATAGCTTTAATAAACCAAGAAAGAGTATGAGCTCATCAAAAAAGGGTGGCTTCTTTGGTAAAAAGAGTACAAGTAGTGCTAGAAAAGGCGGATTTTTTGGAGGCTTTGGTGGTTAATTTACAAAAAATAGAGCCACTAGACAAGAGCTACTTAGAAGAGTTGGGCTTTGTATGGCATACCGATAGCGACGATAGTAGTTACATTGCCGATAAGTTAGTAGTACTTAGCGAAGATGAAGCAGAAGCTTATGCAAATGCTGCTAATGAACTCTACGATATGTTTGTGGAGGCTGGCGAATATATTATAGAAAACGAACTTTTTCACGAAATTGGCATACCATTTAATTTAGTAGAGATTATAAAAAATAGTTGGGAGAGCGATGTCCACTGGCACTTATATGGTCGTTTTGACTTTGCTGGTGGAATCGATGGAAAACCTATAAAACTGTTAGAGTTTAACGCCGATACTCCAACAGCACTTTTTGAGAGTGCAATTATTCAATGGGCGATGCTAAAACAAAATGGATTAGAAGAGAGTCGCCAATTTAACTTTATCTACGAAGCCTTGCTTGATAACTTTAAACGAATTGTAACTCTGCAAGAAGATACAAGCAATTTTAATGAACTCTACGAGGGGTGGAAATTTCTATTTAGCTCTATAAAAGGCAACCCAGAAGAGGAAAATACTGTAAGATTATTGCAACATATAGCAACAGAAGCTGGTTACAGTACAGAGTTTGGATACATTGACGAAGTAGAGTTTGATGAAACTGGTATTTACTATAACGAAGAGAAGTATGAACTCTGGTTTAAACTGATTCCTTGGGAAGATATCGCTATAGAAGAGAGCGATTTAGCAATGCTTTTAACTAAAATTATAGATAACCAAGAGGCGATTATCTTTAACCCAGCATATACGCTAATGTTCCAAAGCAAAGGATTTTTAAAGATACTTTGGGATTTGTACCCAAACCATCCACTACTACTAGAGAGCTCTTTTGAGCCATTAGAAGGCAAAAAGCAGGTAAGAAAGCCAATTTTTGGTAGAGAAGGTGGCGATGTAGCTATTTTAAATGCTAATGGCGAAGTAGAAGAAGAGAATAAAGATATTTATGGCAACCATAAAATGCTCTACCAAGAGTATGTAGAGTTAGCAACCGATGAATTAGGCAATAGCTACCAAGCCGGAGTGTTCTACGCATGGGAAGCTTGCGGTGTTGGATTTAGAAGGGGTGGCAAAATTTTAAACAATATGTCTAAATTTGTTGGGCATATTGTTGAGTAGTTTAAGTGAAGAGAGTATTATTAGAGGTGCTTTTGTGTACTTTCTAAAAAGTACAACTCTTTTTTAATATTCTCTCTAGCTATGGTTTCATACTTATTGTAAAAATAGTCGCTATGGTATATTTTCTCTTTTGCAAGAAAATGTTTTAAAACTTTTTTACGCCCTATGTAGTAATCTGACTGGCTAAAAATAGAGTACTCTTTTCTAATCTGCTTTGTGTAGCTTATATATCTGTCTGCACCGCCTCCTAAAATAGATAAATCAGCATCTAAAAATAGTGTATTTCGTGTAGTGCTTGGATTATGAGTTTTTGTCTCATTTATAAGTGTAACCACATCTTTTATAATAGATGGTTCAACACATAAATTAGCAAGCCTCTCTTTGCAAAGCAAGGCACTTTGCTCTTCGTTATCTGTTCTTTTAACATCGTAGATAATATCATGGTAAAATATTGCAAACTCTGTAACAACATCAAGTTTTGGAAGCTCACTATAAATATATTCTAAGTGTTTAAGCGTATGATAATGCCTATTTTTTTGACTATAAGCCTCTTCTATCTCTTGCCATAGTTTTAATATAAGCTCTTTATCGTTGCTGAAGTTGTTGCACAGTTTTGTGAATTTGACTTTTAGCATGGTTGGATTATAGCAAATATATTATAATTTTAAGCAGTTACATTTGTTATTCATAATCATATTTTAATTGCTATTTGTACTTTCTCCTTCATTTTTTTTAGAAAAAAACGAAGCAAAAAAATTGCACAAGAAATGAAATTTTCGGGAGATTTGTTTAATTTCCGTTAAAAATGCAAAACTCATCCTATCGGCTTCAGACAGTTGCATTTTTTTAACGCTACAATTAAACAAATCTCTTTTTCCGAAAATCTCAAATTGTGCAGAAACACCCAATAAATTGGGTGTGGATTCTCTTTTTCCCTAATATATTATACATGTACAATAACTGTCTCTTATACACATCT
>WFYP01000089.1 GCA_015490055.1 Nitratifractor sp. | reverse complement strand
TATATGAGTGATACAGACTACTTAAATTTACAAGTTGGTAATAAGTTGTATCACCATAGCCTTGGCTCTTTTTATGATAGTAGATTGAATTATTATATTAAGAATAATTACTTTTTTACTGGAGTTAGTCTTGATTATTTTAAAGATACTACTAAGGTAAGTAACGAAGATACACTTCATATACTTCCTAAATTACACTTTCATATACCATATACAAATATAATTTATAATAATCTTTCGTATATGGTAGATGCTACTTTAACTAATTATACAAGAGAAGTAGGTACTAAAGCATTTAAAGCAAAGATAAAAGCACCTTTAGAAATGCACTTTTCTTTGTTTAGTGGTTATTTAAATTTAAATCTTAGTGAAGAGTTGGAAGCAACAGGTTATGATTTTTATAATGTACCAATTTCTCAAAAGAAGTATAGCTCTATTGTAGCAAATCATAAAGTAGAGTTAAGTAGTGAAGTAAGTAAGTTATATAAAACTGGTATGCATACAGCATTTTTAAGTGCTACATACACTAAGAGCAGTATTTTAAATGAAAAGTGGATGGAGTATAAAGATATTCCAAAAAGCTTAAAATTAGATTTTGTTGATGATGTTCCATTTGAATCTAAAGTAACATTTAGAACGCATCAGTATTGGCATAGTTTTAATAATAAATTTGATGTTAATTATATATTAGAAGCACATTACTATCCACAAGAGAGTAAGCTTAGGGATTTAGAACAAGAGATAGATGTTAAGTATAAAAATTGGAGTTTTTATTCTAAAATTAACTACTCATTGGTGCATAGTAAAGCGACAGATGTCTATAATAGAATAGCTTACACTAATGGTTCATATAGTTTGTATATAGCCGGACTTAGAAAAAGAGATTTGCAGAGTTTTGAAACGCTTACTAAAGAGATAAGTGCTGGTTGGTATTATAACTATAGTAGTAAGTTAAAATTTAGAGCAAGTGCAGCATACGATTTAAAAGATAAAAATTTGAAAAATTGGGAAGTTGGAACATACTTAAATAGAAATTGTTGGAGTGTAGATTTCTCGTTTGGGCAAAATATACGACCAGTTATAAAGAGTAATGGAGATAGAGGTTCTATCAGTAATAATTACTTTCAAATACAATTTAAGGTTTTGCCTTTTGGCGGATAAAATTGAAGAGAATGTTTTATATAAGGCGTTAGAAGTTTTAGACTTACCGACCTTTATTACAAAAGATGAGTTAAAAAATAGATATAGAGAGTTGGCGAAAAAGTATCATCCAGATATTAGCGAAGATGTTAAGAGAATGAGTGAAATTAATGAAGCGTATGAGTTGCTAATGCACTATATAGAAAATTTTAGATACTCGTTTGATAATGATGAGATAAGTAAGCAGGTGCCGGATTTTACTCTTAATGGGAAATTTAGAGTTTAACTCAGCTTATATACGATAAAATGTCGTTTTAAATTCTTATCTGAACAGCTGAGGATATATCTTTGTGTATAGTGTACATATAGATATATACTCGATGTGTAAGGTAAGAATTGAACACATATAAATAAAGGAAAACAATGAGTAACATTGTAGAGATAGAAACAAATAACTTAAAAGAGAGTTATGAATTTGGAAAGGTTGCAAAACAAGCTGATGGGGCTGTGTTTTATAGACAAGGCAAAGCAGTACTTTTAGCAACAGTAACAGTAGATAAAAATAGTAGCGAAGAGGATTTTTTGCCTCTAACTGTACAGTATTTAGAACGCTCTTATGCAGCGGCTAAAATTCCTGGTGGATTTATTAAAAGAGAAGCTAAGCCTAGCGATTTTGAGACGCTTACATCACGAATTATAGATAGAGCTTTAAGACCACTATTTCCTAAAGGGTTTAGTAACAATGTGGTAATTAATGTTACAGTATTTAGTAGCGATAGCGAAGTTGATTTGCAAGTTGCTGCACTGCATGCTGCAAATGCTGCACTGCTTGTATCATCTTTGCCAGTAGATAAGTCTATTGCAGCTATTAGAGTTGCAAAGTTAGATGATAAGGTGGCTATTAACCCTAAGCTTTCTGATTTAGATAAATCTACTTTAGATTTATTAGTTGTTGGTAGTGGTAAAGATATAGCTATGATAGAGATGCGTGCCATTGCAAGCAAAATTGATGGTGAGCATAAAAGCAATGAGTTGGCTAAAGAGGAGCTTTTAACTGTATTAAAAGATGCAACCGATGCTATAGATGAAGCATCTAGTAAATTTACTACATCGTTTAAAGAGTTTAAATCTAAAGATGTTATAGAGGTAAATTATAAAGAGATAGACGCTAGTTTAAAAGAGTTTATATTAAAAGATTATAGCGATAAGATAGATGTAGCAATCGATGGAATGGCAAAAACAGAGAGAGCAGATGCTCTTGATGCTATTTTAGATGAGGTAGCAGCAGATGCTACAAGTAAAGATGTAGGCTTTGAAGAGGCAGATTTAAAAGCTGCATTTAATGCTGTTGTAAAAGAGAAGATAAGAGAGCTTATTTTAAATGGTAAAAGATTGGATGGCAGGGGTGTAGATGTTGTTAGACCAATCTCTATAGAGACTAACTTACTGCCGTCTGTTCATGGGTCTGCACTATTTACAAGAGGTGAGACGCAAGCATTGGTTAGTGCAACTTTGGGTGATAATAAAGATGCACAAATGTATGAACTTTTAACAAGCAATGGTGCTAAAAACGAAAACTTTATGGTGCATTATAACTTCCCTCCATACTCTGTGGGAGAGGCTAGACCTATTGGTGCACCTAGTCGTAGAGAGTTAGGACACGGTAACTTAGCAAAAAGAGCACTAGAACCTAGTGTAGAGTTAGAAGATAACCAAACTATTAGAATAGTATCGGAGATTTTAGAGAGTAACGGCTCTTCATCTATGGCTACAGTTTGTGGTGGCTCTTTGTCTTTATATGCTGCTAATGTTAATGTTAAAAAGCTAATTGCTGGTATCGCAATGGGTGTTGTTGTAGATAGTAATGACAGATATACAATATTAAGCGATATTATGGGTGCAGAAGACCACTATGGAGATATGGATTTAAAAGTTGCAGGAAGCAAAGAGGGAATTACTGCGATGCAGTTAGATATTAAGCTTGATGGGCTAGATTTAGATATTTTACAAAAAGCACTTGACCAAGCAGTTGGTGGAATAGAGCATATACTATCTTTAATGGAAGATGCAAAGAGTAAAATTGTTCCAAGTGGTGCACTACCATCTGTACTCACTTTTGAAGTTAGTGCATCTAAAATACCATTAATTATTGGTAAGGGTGGCTCTACTATACGAGAAATTATAGAGAAATACAGTGTATCTATAGATTTAAATAGAGATAAAGGCTTAGTTAAAATTAGTGGCTCTAGCAGTGAAGATATAGATGCGGCTAAAGCATATATAGAAGAGTTAATAGAGAAAGACTCAAAGCCAATAGCTAAATATGAAATTGGTAAAAGCTATAGAGGTAAAGTTAAGAAGTGTGTAGATTTTGGATACTTCATAGAGATGCCAGATGGCTACGATGCCCTGCTACACAATTCAAAAGTACCACACTCTCTTCAAGGTACATTAGAAGAAGGTGATGAGATAGATGTAACAGTTGTCTCTCAGAAAGATAAAAGAGTAGAGCTTTCTATATCATAGAAGGTTTGCTTTTATACTGCAAATAATATTTGTAGGGGTAGCCCTCAATGCCATTAAGTTAAGGATTCCATATCCATTTCTTGGCTTTAAGCTCAAAGCCGAAAGCTTAAAGTTAGCCACTTCGTCACTCCCACGGAAGTGGGAGTCCAAGATTTTAATTGCCTAGAAGCTGAAAAAACACTTTTTTGGCAGTTTAAACTGTGGATTCCCGTTTTCACGGGAATGACATGTGGCAAGCTTTTGGCTTTGTGCTTTAAGCTTTAGGCATTTTATGGAATTAAAACTCTTAACTTAATAACAATGCCCTTTACTTTATTACTATTACAACTACAGCAATAGCAAATCCACCATCGTGAGATATAGATAGTGATGATTCAATTATACTAAAATTACTACTTCTAAGTTCAAAATATGGCGCTTTGTTAATATTTTTTTTAATTGTTATATCTTTAAAGTTAAGCTCTTTACCAATTCCACAACCTAAAGCCTTGGCAACCGCCTCTTTTGCGGCCCAATATCCGGCAATAGACTCTACTTTTTTAAGACTCTCTATCTCTTCAGCATTTAAAAATCTATCTAAAAATTTATTACCAAACTTCTCAATAGACTCCTCTACTCTCTTTATACTTACAATATCCGTTCCAACTTTTATTGCCATTTTACATCCACTCTATAATTTTCTCTACACTATTTGCAACATAGCATTTAACTTCGCTATTATCTATTGGTTTACTAGGAATTACTGCATGGCTAAAGCCTTGTGTTTGTGCCTCTTTAAGGCGTTGCATCATACCAGGTACATCTCGTACCTCTCCTGTTAAGCTAACTTCGCCTATAAATAGTGTTTTGCTACTTAATTCCCTGTCTCTAAACGAGCTTAAAATCGCTGCAATTATAGCTAAATCTGCACTTGTCTCTGTAATCTTAATTCCACCAACAACATTTACAAAAATATCGTAAGTTCCAAGTGGCAAATCTAGCTTTTTCTCTAAAAGTGCTAATAGCATATTTAATCTGTTAGTATCAAAGCCTGTAGAGCTTCGTTTTGGGTTGCTATATGCCGAAGTTACTAATGCTTGTACCTCTATTACTATTGGGCGAGAACCCTCCATAAGTATAGTAAGTGCCGAACCCGGTTGCAAATTCTCTTTATTAAAAAATCGCTCGCTCATACTCTTTGCATCTCTTAGCCCACTACTATCCATCTCGAAAATTCCAACTTCGTTAGTAGAACCAAATCGGTTTTTAAAACCTCTTAGAAGCCTTAAATCGCTATTTGTATCGCCTTCGAAATACAAAACTGTATCGACCATATGCTCCAATACTCTAGGTCCAGCAATAGAGCCGTCTTTTGTAATATGACCAATAATAAATATAGGTATATTTTTAAATTTAGCAATTCTCATTAACTCAAATGTAATTGCCCTAACTTGTGTAACCGAGCCTGGTGCCGATGGTGTTTCGTTGCTGTAAATTGTCTGAATTGAGTCTATTACTATAAAAGAGTAGTCAGCTTTCTCTATCTCTGCTGTTACGCTCTCCATACTAATCTCTGCTAAAAGGTATAACTTATCACTATTAGCACCTAGTCTGTTACCTCTAAGCTTTATTTGCGATGCCGACTCTTCGCCAGATACATACAAAACTCTATTACCCATATTAGAAAGGTTACCAGCAATCTTAAGAAGTAGTGTAGATTTACCAATACCTGGGCTACCACCTATTAATGTAAGCGAACCAGGTACTATACCACCACCTAAAACTAAATCTAACTCTTTACTTCCACTGCTAAAACGCTCTATATCTTCAGCTTTTATCTCTGTAATTGGCAGAGCCTTAGATTTGCTATTAACAGTGTTTGAAGTTTTCTTTAAATACTCTATCTGCTCTTTGTTTAACTCTAACAGACTATCCCAACTGTTACAAGATGGACACTTCCCTACCCAACCAGAAGTTTGAAATCCACAATTTTGACACTCGTATAG
>WFYP01000088.1 GCA_015490055.1 Nitratifractor sp. | reverse complement strand
TCTAAGATTATCTGAACAATAATCTTTTTCATAGTAAATCAACACCTTTACGGTTTATGATTTTACTAAAACCCTATGCGACAGTTCCCGCTGTTGCATAAAGCTACAGCAAAAACCGTGTGTAATTATAGCTAAAGTATAGAGTTTACTGTATGAATTTTTCTCTCAATGAATCTTCAATTTCAATAGATCTTTTACATTTTCAAAATGATAATTCTCTCCACTTCTAAAACCACAGTTTATCGATCCATCTGCAAGTGGTGCTACTATTAGTAAGTGTTCGCATATCGGAGACTTTTAACTCTCCTATTTTTGTTCATTTATATATCTTCTCATAAATAAAAAACTCACAGATAGAGTCTAAAATCACTTCTTAGAACAAATTCATTATATATCATTATTTTAGTTTGTTTGGGCTGCTTTTCAAGAAAATAATAATTTAATGAAAAATCCTCTCTTATTGTAGTAGAACATCGTTATATTCTATAAGCTGTAAAAAATACCAATTACTCACTGAAAAGTCTAATTTATTCAAGTAACATCAACTTAATAGCAAAAAAAGATAATTTTAGTAAGTAATATTTAGAAATTCAATAGTTAATGTTTTATACAGAAGTTGATACAACTTATATTTAATGATTTTGAGTTTTCTGAATCGTTTAGTATAATTGCACTAAATAAATTAAGGAAGAAAATGAAGAAAAAATTATTAAGCTTAATTGCAGTAGCTACACTTTCCACAACAGCTTTTGCGGATATTGACACACAAATAGGTGGCTCAATAAACAGTATAGATTCAGGGTCAAATAAAGGAGGTATCTATCTCGGATATGATCTCTTAAAGCATGAAGATAATGGTCTTATGTTTGGTGCAGGGTTTAATATAAATGCTTTTAAGATAGAGAGTACACAAACTAGTGGTGGTACGACTTCTACAAGTTCAGGAGCTGTATATACAATGGCTATTGATGCTCTTCTAGGATATTCGTTAAAAGATAAATATGATATTCCACTAGCATTTAAAGCTGGTTTAGGATATGGGGTAACTCATGATGGTATTACTAAAGATAACTATTGGGGAATGCAATATAATGCTTCTGCTACATACACTATATACAAAGAGTATGGCTTAGGTGTTAGATATAATGTAGCCGATACACAACTCTCAAATATTGATGTAAAAATTAAATCTGCTGCTCTGTTTTTAAATATTGCATATTAAATATTTTACTCTACTCCTCTAAAGAGAGAGTAGGGTGCTCGTAGATCTTTCTGAAAAATATTTTGTTTACTTGTCGGAAATTTCCAACTCATCATCACTTAAAAGATCATTTGCTTTGAAATATGTGAGTAGTTTAGCAGCATCAACCACTAAAAAACCATCTTGTTCTTCTTTATACATAGTAATCATTATATTCATTCTTGTATTATAAACGCCACACTTATGTAATCCACTTCCACCGAAATTTGAAATTACTAAAGAATTAGCTGAACAATAATCTAATAACTCTTTTGCTGTATTTCTTAGTGATCCTTTTGTAGTAGAGATCTCTTTTGGTGCATTTATGGCAAAATATTTGTACCCTTTTTTAAGTGTAAGTTTTGCACTAGCTTCCAAAGAATTTCTAAAAGCTTTATTCTCATTCGCAGCCCAAGATGGTGTTCCTGCACCGTTATCTATTTTCACGATAGCTTGTGACTCACTACTTGTATGCGATAACATTTTGACTTGTGGTTTTTTACCACAACCACTAAAAAGCAACATAGCTGTTGCAACACTTACTAAAGATATTTTTTTTAACATGTATAACCTTTTTTTAAAATATGTTAGATATTTGAGTAGAAATATCTTTGGATAATATTGGTAATGCTTCATTGAGCTTTAAGTTAGTTTGTACTGCTTCGGCTAATACTCTTGTTTTGTGTTCTTTATAACCACTACCCATTACACTTTCGTTAGGATTCATAGCAATAGTATGATCACTACTCTTAACTTTTTCATCTATTAGTATATCTACTACTGCTCTATATGTCTCATCAGCTAGTGCATGTCCTATCAATCCACTCGCAAGTGCTACAGAAGCACCAACAAGAAGTGAATCGCCTCCATCAGAACCACCTGCCGCAGCTATTACTCCTGAAGCTACTCCTGCACTTCCTGCAGCACTGATGTTAGTTGCTTCTTTCAGATTGTTTGCAAACAAAACATTTATCATAACTACATAATCTGCATTAGAAGAGCTGTCAACAATTATATAATTTTTCTGTCTAAGCTTATCTTTTAATTGAGAGAGAATGTGAAGTTTTTCGCCACTTATATTTTTTAAAGAAATAAATACTGTAGCTTTTGCTATAGGATTAGGTTTTAACCATACAGTTCTAGTCATTTTTACATTTGTCTGTAAAGCTAATGTTCCACACCCTGATAATAGGGCAGAAGCTACAAGAGCAGAGAATAAACTTTTTTTCATTGAATGCCTTTAGAGAATAAATTTTATATTCTTAAAAATTACAAAATTATAACAAAACAAGTAACTCTTTAAGCTTAATTAACACATTAGCCAAAAAGCATCCTACTAAAAAATCTCAATAAATTGCTTGAAAAAAATATAGGGAAAATTTCGGTCAAATATGAGATAAAAAATGAAGAAAAGGAGCAGTAAAAATGAAAAAGTTAGTGAAAGTTGAGAGAAAAAAGCTGATTTTACGGAAAATATGTTGGA
>WFYP01000087.1 GCA_015490055.1 Nitratifractor sp. | reverse complement strand
TTAATAGATTGTTGTTACCAATTTTAGTAACACTCCCACCACCAATAGTACCTGGGTTTATAAGTGTAAATTCACGAATTTTATTATTGTCTCCAATAATAAGATTAACTCTCTCCCCACTATATTTTAAATCTTGAGGAATTGAGCCAACAACTGCATGAGAAAATATTTGATTTCCTTTGCCTATTGTTGTAATACCCTCTATTAGAGAGTGGCTTCCTACTGTTGTATTGTCGCCAATTTTTACATCTTTTGCTATATAGGTATATGCATCAATTTTTACATTTTCACCAATTTGGGCACCATCTTCTATAATAGCTGTAGGGTGGATATTTGTCATATTTCTCTTTTACTTATCAACTATCATAGCTTTAAGTTCAGCTTCTGCTACAACTTTATCATCAACATAAGCTTTTGCATCTAAGTGCCAAACTGAACCTCTGTTTTTAATTACATTTAATTTATAAACCAACTGGTCTCCTGGAACAACTGGTGCTCTAAATTTAGCTTTATCGATACTCATAAAATAAACTACTTTATTTTTCGCAGCATCCTGCTCCTCTTTAGAAGCACTCTTAAACGCCAAAACACCACCAGCTTGCGCCATACCCTCTATAATCATAACACCTGGGTATATAGGGTGATCAGGAAAGTGGCCTTGAAACACAGGCTCAGAGATAGATACATTTTTGTACCCTTCTATATATTTTCCCTCTTCTAAAGTATTAATTCTATCAACTAAAAGAAATGGATATCTATGTGGAAGAATCTCTTGAATTTCCATTACATTATATAACATTTAAACCCTTTAACTCATTTTGCAAAATTTTGTAATATATTATCTAAAGCTTTGTTAAAATATGGTTATTATCTGTAACAGTTATAAAACAATTAACTCTTCTTTTACATCTTCGTATACTTTAGCATCAACTTTTAACTCTAATTTTGTAGTGGGTATCTCATCTACAACTATCACAGCACTAAGGTTGTATGCAGAATTTAGCAATTTTTCTCTAACTTTAACTTCTATCTCGAAGCTTGGAGTGTTGCTTAAAATTTCATTTACATTTTTGTAATCAAAGTTTACAAGTTGGCTATATGTTTTAGTTGTTATAAATTTTATCTCATCTCGGCTAAAGTAGTGAATATCTTTAATAGTTTTATCTATTTTCCCACGAGAGTATCCAGTTTTTAATTTAGAGTAGGGGAGTATATGGCAAGGAATTGTTTGCCCTTTTTGCTTAACAACTCCATAAAGTAGTCGCCAATTTAGAAATCTTGTTTTAATTATTTCGTAATTTCTTCCTTGCTCTTCTAACTCTTCTCTTCTCTCATAAAGTCTTATTCTATCTTTTATAGAGGCTGGCTGAATCTGTTTTGTTATTGGGCAAAATAGCTCATCTAATAGACGATTTTGTTGCTCTCGTTGCTGTTTTAACCCATATAAGCAACCACAATAGTTTTGTCGATACAGTTTTGCCTCTTTGGCTATTATATTTTGCTCTTGTGTTCCATTTTTTTGTCTAAAATCTGGTGCTAAAAACTCTATATTAAACTCTTTAGCAAGCAGATCGCCACTCTGTTTTAACTGTTTTATAGACTTTTTAGGCGAGGTAAGTAGAGTAGATGTAAAATGTGTTGCACCAATCTCTTTAGCCTTTTTTGCACTAATTTCAAAGCGTCTATCAAAACATACAGAACATCTTGCCCCTTTTTCTGGCTCGTTTTCTAAACCTCTTACCGTCTTTAGCCAAGTTTCATAGTCGTATTCACCCTCTATTAACTCAATTCCAAGTTTTCTACAACTTCGCTTAACATCTAAAAGTCGTAAGTAATACTCACTATATGGGTGAATATTTGGGTCATAAAAAAAGCCAATAAGCTCCGAGCCTTCATACTCTTTTTGCATCCGTTGCAAAAAGAAGTGGCTATCTACCGAACAGCAGATATGAACTAAAATTTTTTTCATTAAATTAACAATTAGTCTTTAAATAAGGCAGAACCAATTCTAACCATATTGGAGCCACATTCTATTGCAAGTTTAAAGTCGTTACTCATACCCATAGAGCAAATTGTTGCACCACTATCTTGCAGGCTTTCATATATTTTATAAGTTGTATCAAAACTCTTCTTAATTAACTCTTCATCTTTAGAGTGTGCACCGATTGTCATAACACCCTTTAGGTTTATATTTGGACAACTCTCTTGAATCTGTTTATATATATCTAATGCTTCTTCTGTTTTTACACCACTTTTTGTTTTTTCGCCAGAGCTGTTTATCTGAAGTAGGGCACTCATATTTTTACCCTTTGTCTCCAATCTTTTATTTAGCTCTATTGCTAAGTCTAAAGAGTCAAGTGACTGTAAAAGAGTAGGGTTTAAATCGATTAGTTTATTTATCTTATTTTTTTGTAGTGTACCTATCATATGCCACGCTAATGGTAACTCTTCTAACTCTTTGCTTCTTGCCTCTAACTGTTGCACTTGATTTTCTCCAAAGTTTCTCTGACCAAGGTTATAGAGTGTTTTAATATTTTCTATATCTGTATATTTGGCAACAACACAAAGTTGCACGATTAAATGTTCGCTTCTTTTAAGCCTTGCCTCTTCAATATCCCAAATAACTCTATCTAAATTGCTTCGTAATTTCTCTTTATCTAAAATCATTTTCCACCCCATATTCTATTTACATCATTATACATTCCAAAAACCATTAACGAGATTAAAAATAACCAACCCATTAAAGTTAAAGCGTACAAAACTTTCTCGCTTGGTTCTTTACCTGTTATTAATTCGTAAAGATTAAACATAATATGTCCACCATCAAGTGCAGGAATTGGTAGCAAATTTAAAACTCCTAAATTTACAGAGAGTAGTGCCATTATAAATAGTAGATATATAAACCCCTCTTTTGCAAAGTTCATTAAAATTTGAAAAATAGTAATAGCCCCACTGATATTTTTAGAATCTACATCACCAGTAGATATTTTCTGTACTCCCTTTGTAATCATAAAAGTTGCTTTCTTTGTCTCTATGTATGCATATTTTAGCGCTTCTATAGGAGAGAAATTAATAATTGTATTTTTTGAAACTTTTGGAGTGATTCCTATAACTCTTCTTTTAATTTTTTCGTTAAACTCATTTTTTCTATCTTCTACTTGTGGCTTAAGAGTTGTATGAATAGTTTTACCATTTCGGATTATTGTTAAATTTATGGGGTCTTTTGCTTTTTGTATAGAAGTTCCCAATTCATACCAATACTTTATTTTAAACTGATTTACTTGCACGATTTTATCGCCACTTTTTATACCTGCATTAAAAGCTGGTGTATCTTTTACAACTTTACCAACAACTGGTGGTAAAAAATCACTAGCTGTAGATATAGGTGCACCATAAATTGCAATAAATAGATATATAAAAAATGCTAAAACAATATTTGCTAAAGGACCAGCCAAAAGTATTATAATTCTCTGCCATGGCTTTTTACTGTTGTAACTGTCTGGGTCGTTACTCTTTTTTGTTGGGTCTGTATCGTCTTGACCTTTCATCTTTACATATCCACCAAGTAATATTGGAGCAAAAGCCCACTCGGTATCTAGCCAATGTTTTTTAAATAGTACTTTACCAAAGCCAATACTAAAACGCTCAACTTTAACACCAAAAAACTTAGCAGCAGTGTAATGCCCTAATTCATGAAAGAAAACTAAAAAAGATAGTGCTAAAATAGCAACTAAAATATAAATTATTAACTCCAAATCTTTAACCTTTTTTAAAAAATTTCATATTTAATCTAAAAAATATTAATTTTTGTGCTATTATATTGTAAAGAGTTTATATTTACTTTATAGGAGACATTATGAATAATCAAGAGATTAAAGAAGGTATAAAAGAGCCTCAAGAAGAGTTACAGCCGGAGGATTTAGAAAATCCAGAAGAGAAGCTTGAAGAGCCCATAGAAAAAGCTGAAGAAGATAGCGAAGAAAAGTTAGTTGAAATACCTGAATCTAAAGAGACTAAGCCTAAGAATATATATGATGAATTAGTTAGTAGGGTTGATGCAACAAAAGAGCAAGCAGAAGCAGTATATAATAAATATTTAACCCTAACCCATGAGTTAGAAGATAAATCTTCTGCACTTGTAAAGCAAGAGAATTCTATATTAAATACAACCATAGCAAACTCATTAGAGTTGTTAAAAGAGTTACAAGTTCAATCTCTTGAAGATGAGAATGCTACAATAAATGAGATAAAAGTAGATAATAGAGAGCAATTATTAAATATTAAATATCCAAGCAAAGGAAGATTTGGAGGTTTTATATTTGGTACACTTGCGACCATTGTTGGAGTTACTGGTGCATTTATTTACGGTAGCAAATTGGCAAATATACCATTAACTACTAATTCTGTTTTGAATAGAGCAAACTGGGATAATATTGCACTAAAATATGCAGATTTAATAAATGTAAAAGGTAACGCAATAGCTGGATATGCAACTATTGCTATTGCTTCTTTAGCTCTTGGTGCTATTGTTTATAAAATATTCACTTTTTTACAAGTAAATAAAAATAAAAAATATGTCAATCAGTTAGAAGAAGATTTAAATGAATATGTAGCAAAAATTGAAGATAAAAATAATTCTATTCAAAAACTAATAGAGCATATAGATAATATTAAACTTGTTATGCAAAAGTACGATATTATTCTTCAGGAACAAAATGCAAAATTAAAAAGAATGCTATTTATAGAACAACCACAGAGCGTAGATGATTTACAAAGTGCCAGTAGATTAGAAGTCGATAAAACAGTTCTAATTTTAGATGAACTACTAAAATTAATGAACACTCCAGTAAGCGAAGATATAACAATAAAACCAGAGAGTCAAGAAC
>WFYP01000086.1 GCA_015490055.1 Nitratifractor sp. | reverse complement strand
TTCCATATCTCTGTGTTAAATTAACTGTGCTTAACATATACTACTTTCTCCATTAAAAGGTTTATCGAATAATATCATTTATTCTCTAAAAGAGTGCATAATCATTAAGGGTATCTCTATTTGGTAGCTGTTAATAAAAAAATATTAAACTCTTTATGAGGCTTTGATATTTTAGTAACTGTTTCAATTTTGCAGTTTTTAAAACCGCAATTTTCTACTATCTTTTTAAATTCATCCTTATCGAAACCAAAATGTTCTACACCAGTATCTTCACTATGAAATGTTCCATCTTCACTCTCTAAGTCAGCTATTGCTATAAAGCCGTCGCTTTTTAACATTTTGCGAAACTTCTTAATCATTGCTTCTATATCTTTTATGTGGTGCATTGTCATAGATGTTACTATGCCATCTACCTGAATATCTAAATCTTGTTTTGTTAAATCTAACTCTTTAATATCTACTTCGCAAGGTAGCTCTTTTTCTCTGAGTATCTCTGTCATAGATGGTGATATATCTATAGCTGTTACCTTACCTATATCGTTAGATAAAGCCTCTAACAGTAAGCCTGTACCTGAGCCAAAATCTATAATGTGTGTCTCTTTTGTTAAATTTATATTCTCTTTAACTTTACTAGCAATAGTTTTTGCTGTATCTAATCTTCTTTGTAGTGCTTCGTACTCTTTCGCTTTGTGAGCAAATTTATCTTCTCTGTTCATATTTTTATCCTTTTGGTGTGGTAATGGTACCACACCACACTAATCACTACCCACTAACAACTAACCACTAATTCAGGCTCCAATTCCAAAAATAATAAATTGAACATACCAGATAGCAATAGATATTATATATCCTACTAAAATGGTCCAAGCATATTTCATATGTGAGTTAAATGTATAAATACCGTGCATTTTTCCCATAACTCCAACACCTGCTGCTGAACCAAAACTTATAAGGCTACCACCAATACCTGCTGTCATTGTAACTAACATCCACTGTGCAGTTTGAGCATCGCCCATATTTGGATTTGATTTTAAAACAGCACTCATTACTGGTACATTGTCTATAATTGCAGATACAAATCCAACACCAATATTTACAGCTGTTGCACCAAATGTATCGTATAGTTTAGTAAAGTACTCTAAATAACCTAAAAAATGCAAGCCACCAACAGCAGCTAAAATACCAAAGAAGAATAATAAAGTATCATTCTCTATCTTTGCAATCCAAGCAAATGGATTAAGATGTGTATCAGATGGGTTTCTATTAATTGTATAAACATACATCTTAAGTAAAGCCAATCCAAACATCATACCCCACATAGCAGGTAAATGAAGTACTTGATGAGAAATAACAGCTAAAGCGATAGTGAGTCCAAAAAGGGCAACAATAACCTTTCCACCCTCTAAAATTTCTACTTTTTTCTCAGTACTATCAAAGTGTGGTTTATCGTTTGGAACAAAACGGCTAAGTAAAAACGCTGTTACAAACCAGCCAATAAAAGAGGCTGGGAATAGGTATAAAAATTCTTGAAATGCCCCTTTACCATCTATCCACACCATTAATGTTGTAATGTCACCAAATGGACTCCACGCTCCACCAGCATTTGCTGCAACTACTATATTTATAGCACCTGGAACCAAAAACTTATGATTATCTTTATCTATTGTGATTAATACAGTAGATAAAATAAGAGCAGTGGTTAAGTTATCTGCAACAGGAGATATAAAAAATGCTAATGCTCCTGTTATCCAAAATAACTTTTTATAAGAGTAACCTTTTGATACAAGATTATACCTAAGTGCCGCGAATACTCTTCTATCTATCATAGCTTCTATATATGTCATAGCTACCATTAAGAAAAAGAAAATTTCCGCAATTTCTACTATTAATTTTTCTGTTGCAGTCTCTAATGGGTGTCCATCTAAGCCATTCATTGCAAAATAAACGCCAATTAGCATAAAAATAGATGTACCAGTAAACAGTGCTGGTTTTGCCTTGTTAATATGGTATTTATCTTCAGTTGCAATAAAGTAATAACCTACTACAAATATAATAAGCGAGAGTATTCCAACCCAAGTCGATGTTAAATCTAAATTGTGCATTTAAGCTCCTATAATTTTCATAGTATAATAGCATAATAAAATTATAATAATATCTATCTTTTACTAACTTCTAGAAAATTATACATTAAATTTGTCCCAATTACTTTATAGTAAATTTGAGGATATTGTTTAAAGTCATCTTGGAGTGTTACACCACCGATTAATGCCACTTTATGTTTAGATTCTTTAGCAATATCTAACAGTTTAGAACCACTAATTTGCACGCCTTCTTTTGTATTTGTAGCTCTGTAAGCTCCTAAACCAATATAATCTAAATCTAAAGAGTTTGCTACCTCTATCTCTTTTAAATTATGTGTCGAGAGTCCTAAAATTTTATTGCCAATCTTTTGTCGTAATAAATCTATTGCAACATTAAATTTAGCATTTATAGCAGTTAAATCTTCTTGTCCTATATGCAAGCCATCTGCTAAATTAATATAGTCTATATAATCATTTAAAATTAGAGAGCCTTGATATATAGATTTTATAGTTTGTAAATCGTTATAAATTATCTCTTTGTCTTCAATTTTATTTCGATATTGTGCAATTTTGACATTTTTTGAATTTAAGTAGTCTATGTAGGGTTTTAGCTCTATACCAAGCCTATCTAAGGCTTGTTTGTCAATTAGTGCATATATATTGTTTATAACTTATTCCTTACTCTCTATTAAAAAGTTTTAAAAATTTAGTTACGCTATCTTTCATATGGTTTCTATCTACAACCATATCTATAAGCCCATGCTCTAATAGGAATTCTGCTCTTTGGAATCCCTCTGGTAAATCTGCACCGATTGTCTGTTTTATTACTCTTTGCCCGGCAAAACCAACTAATGTATTTGGCTCTGCCATAATTATATCGCCAAGCATTGCAAATGAAGCACTTACACCACCCATTGTTGGGTCTGTTAAGATAGATATATATGGCAGTTTCTTATCTGATAATCTCTGTAATGCGGCAGCTGTTTTGCTCATTTGAAGCAAAGAGTATGTACTCTCTTGCATTCTTGCTCCACCACTTGCACTTACAATTACTACACCACACTTTCTCTCGATTGCTCTATTGATTGCTCTTACAATCTTTTCGCCCTCTACTGAACCTAAGCTTCCACCCATAAATGCAAAGTCAAATACAACCAATTCTGCATCTACTCCACCAATTTTGCAGCTACCACTAATTACAGAAGATACTCTACCACCAGTTTTCGCTTTACCCTCTTCTATTCTCTTTTTATAACTCTTTTTATCTACAAATTTAAGTGGGTCATTTGGGCTTAAATTTGTATCTTTCTCTTCAAAAGTGCCTTCGTCTGCTAAAAGTTCTACTCTTTTATTTGCATCTATTCTAAAATGGTGGCTACATTTTGGGCAAACATTGCTTAGGGCATCTACCTCTTTATAGTACATTAAAGCTTGACATTTTGGGCACTTTACCCAGTGGCTTGGTGCATCATTTTGGCTTGACTGTTTTCTAAAGCTACTAAAAATACTACTTAAATTCATAATATTTCCTCTTTTATAATATTCTCTATTGTGTTGGCAACACTTTCTTTATGTGCAACTATAACATAATTGTCGCTAATTCTTACTTTTAAATCTTCGCAAAAAGCTAAACCTGCTGCAATATCATAAATTCTAATATTCCCAATATAAACTACATAATTGGCTCTATGTGCATAAGCAAGCGATAGTGCTACAGCACCAGGAGCACGGTATTTTAAATCTTTTTCATATAGTTTTTTTACTACACCATCAAATGCATAAGAGCGTTCAAAAAGCCCAATTTTAGGATTACTAATTGTAACTTCATCTTTAAAATCCAACTTCTCCAGCGTTGCAACTTTTAAAGTATCGTCATTAAACTTGTAAAATATCTCACCATTTGCAAAGTTACAAACTACTGCTACTTGCAATATACCATCTGAGCCAACAAAAGCTACTGAGCTACCATAATATGGAAAATTAGTTAAAACATTAGAACTACCATCTAGTGGGTCTATTATAATTTTGTTTTCGCCCTCGCCTACTATACCAGACTCTTCAGACTCTATCTGCCCAAATTTGCTAAGATGTTTTATAAAGATAGACTCTGCAAATAAATCTATTCCGCTAGATACATCGCCACCTGCCCCAACTTCGTACTCTTTAAACCACTCTTGCTTGAAACCACTCTTAATTGCACTGTAAATCTCTTGATTTGCCTCTATCGTAGCTTGTAGAAAATCTTTTTTCACTTATAAATCTCCTTTTCAAGAAGCTTAGCTTCTTGAAAATTCCTCTCACTGAAGCTTCGCCTTTGGCGAGAGAAACTTTCATGATTTTATTTTAGCATTTATTTTGGAAACATGAAAGTTTCATTAAATAACCTAATTTTTTTGGTAAAATATTATATCTAAAAAATGTAAAGGCAATAATGAAAGGTTTTATTTTAAAATTAAATCGTGCCAAAAACGAAGATATGGTAGTTACTATTTTAAGTGAGCATACTGTAGATAGTTACTATCGCTTTTATGGGGCTAGACACTCTGTACTTCAACTTGGTTACTTAATAGATTTTGAAGTAGAACAAGACAAAGCAAATTTTCTACCACGCATTAGAAGCATTACACATAATGGCTTCCAATGGTTATATAATCGCGAAAAGCTTATGAATTGGCATAGGTTTATATCTATTTTTGAGCCACACTTTAGAGATGTAAAAGAGATAGATAGTTTCTATTTTTACTCTCTTTTAGATGCCGCTAAAAAATGGGAGAAGCAAAATAGTAGAAGATTAATAGTCGAAACTTTTACTAATATTTTAAAATATGAAGGAAGAATAAATAACTTATCAAAGTGCGTAATATGCGGTTCTAAAATAGAAAACGAGCTAAGTTTAATAAAAGGCTTTATGCCAGCTCATCCTTTCTGTAGCCACGCTACAGCGATAGATAAAAACTCTATAGAGAATCTATTTGCTACCTCCTCTACCTTACTATTAAATGATGATACCGTAGAACTTTTATCAGAAATTGC
Organism: Nitratifractor sp.; assembly: GCA_015490055.1. GTDB lineage: Bacteria > Campylobacterota > Campylobacteria > Campylobacterales > Sulfurovaceae > JAADEQ01. The sequence goes on along the minus strand of WFYP01000086.1, from coordinate 6,576 downwards.
ACTTAAAGGATTTTAGGGGAAGCAGTAAGCTTAAAGCAAAAAGATGATAGCTGATTTGGTAGCTTCGCTATTTTTTATTAATTAGATAAAATCTTGCTATGTACTTATAAACTTTAAGATATAATTTTGCAAATAGACTTTTTTAGAAAGTCTAAGGGCACCTACATTGCCATTAAGTTAAATAAAATGCAATAAGATTAAAGCCAAAAGTCTGCTATTGCTGTCATTCCCGTGAAAACGGGAATCCACAGTTTAAACTGCCAAAAAAGTACTTTTCCAACTTTTAAGCAGTTAGAATCGTGGACTCCCACTTCCGTGGGAGTGACGAAGTGGTGAGCTTTAAGCTTTTGGCTTTTAGCTTAAAGCCAAAAAAATGGAGTTAAAGCTCTTAACTTTATGGGGCAATAAAAGGCAACTATAATAATTATAATAAGGCAAAGAATTGAGTTTTTATTTATATGATTCCGTTAAAAAAGATAAGTTAAAGTTTGAATCTATCAAAGATAATGAGGCTACTATTTATGTGTGTGGTCCTACTGTTTACGACGATGCACACTTAGGGCACGCTAGAAGTGCTTTGAGTTTCGATATGTTAAAGCGTACGCTAAAAGCTTTGGGTTACAAAGTTACATTGGCAAAAAACTTTACAGATATTGATGATAAAATTATTAATAAGCTAGCTAATAGCGATAAAACACTTGAAGAATTAACACAATTTTATATAGACAGATACTTAGAAGATATGTCTGCTCTTGGTGTTGAGAGAGCAGATGTAGAACCAAAAGCAACAGAGTCTATAGATGCTATTGAATCTATGATAAATAGACTATTAATGAGTGATTGTGCTTATAAAATTGATAATGGCGATATATATTTTGACACCAGCAAAGATAGCAAATATGGCTCTATTTCGCATATGGTTACAGATGACGAGCAAAATATTAGCCGTATAGAGGCAAATAGTCAAAAGCGTAATCCTAAAGATTTTGCTCTATGGAAAGCTTGCGAGCAAAAAGATGTTTGCTTTAATTCAAAAGTTGGAATGGGTCGCCCTGGTTGGCATATAGAGTGTTCGGCTATGATAGAGAAGATATTTGAAGGCGATGAAAATTACTGCATCGATATTCACTGTGGTGGTGCAGATTTACTCTTTCCACATCATGAGAATGAAGCAGCACAAACAAGATGTGCATTAAATAAAGAGATAGCAAAATATTGGGTACATAATGGCTTTGTGCAGATAGATGGCGAGAAGATGAGTAAGAGTCTTGGCAATAGCTTTTTCTTAAAAGATGCTCTTAAAGTTTACGATGGAGAATTGCTTAGATATTATTTAATATCAGTGAATTATCGGAACGATTTTAATTTTAACGAAGTAGATTTACAAAATAGTAAAAAGAGATTAGATAAACTATATCGCCTTAAAAAGCGTCTATATGGTGGTAAAGTTGGGCAGGTAAACAAAGAGTTTAAAAATGCTTTAATAGAGGCTATGAGCGATGATTTAAATAGCTCTAAAGCTATGGCGATTATAGATGAAATGGTTACATCTGCGAATGAGAGTTTAGATAAAGAGCCAAAAAACAAAGCACTAAAGCAAGAGATTTTAGCTAATATAGAGTTTATAAATGAACTTTTAGGTATTGGTGCTAAAGATGCTATAGAGTGGTTTCAACAAGGCGTAAGTAGCGAAGATAAGCTTAAAATAGAAGAGCTTATAGAGCAAAGAGCCCAAGCTAAAAAAGAGAAAGATTTCGCAAAAGCAGATAGTATTAGAGATGAGCTAAAAGCTATGAATATTGCAATTATGGATTTAGCTAATGGTACAAAATGGGAAAAACTGTAAGGGAAAAAGATGAGTATATGTAATTATGAAAATATGAAAAAACTAATGTTTAAATTAACTCCAGAGAATGCACACACAGTTGCAGGTTGGGGATTAACAATTATAGGTAACTGCCCTCCTCTATTTAAGTTTATGGTAAAAAGAAACTTTGTCGATAACGATATATTAAAGCAAGAACTCTTTGGCACTACATTTCACAATCCAGTTGGCTTGGCAGCAGGTTTTGATAAAAATGGCGACTATATAAAAGCTATGCCAGCATTAGGTTTTGGCTTTACAGAGATTGGTACAGTTACACCAAAACCACAACCAGGCAACCCGAAACCTAGACTATTTAGATTAATAGATGAAAACTCTATTCAAAATGCTATGGGCTTTAATAATAAGGGTAGCTACTATATGCTACAAAGATTGAAAAAAGTTAAGTTTTTTAATCTGCCAATAGGTATAAATATTGGTAAAAACAAAGTAACTCCAGAGAGAGAAGCCTTGAAAGATTACGAAGTGCTATTTAGAGCATTTAAAGATTATGGAACATACATTGTAATTAATATCTCTTCGCCAAATACACCAGGACTTAGAGATTTGCAAAACGAAACTTTTATAAATGAAGTATTTAAAATTGGAAAGAGTATAACAAAAAAACCAATTTTACTAAAAATCGCACCAGATATGAGTAGAGAAGATGCAGTAAATTTATGCAAAACAGCAGTAAAAGCAGGAGCCAGTGGTATAATTGCAACTAATACTACTATAGATTATTCACTAACACCAAATGCAAAAGATTTTGGAGGTATTAGTGGAGAGCTGTTAAAAGAGAAATCTTTTGAGATATTCGAAGCTATATCAAAAGAACTTTTTGGTAAAACTGTACTTATTAGTGCTGGTGGAATCGATTCGGCAGAGGAAGCATATAGAAGAATAAAGGCAGGTGCTTCGCTTGTGCAGGTTTATTCAGCACTTATATATAAAGGTCCATCTTTGGTTAGAGATATTAATAAAGGGCTTATTATGCTAATGAAAAAAGATGGATTTAATAGCATTTACGAAGCGATAGGTGCAGATAGGAAATAGTTTTTCGGTTTAAAACCGAAAAAAGCTGAGAGCAAAGAGCTTAGAGCTAACAAGGTGGCTTTGCCTTTTTTAAAATGACACAGCCACACCGCAAACTATGTACTCTTAGCTACACAAAGCTTAGGCTTAAAAAAGGGAGACAAGCAGTGAAATTACTAAAACATATTTCATTTATACTAATAGCAGCAGGAGAGTTAATGGCAAGTTCATTACCAAAACATTATATAAAAAAATTAGACAACAACTTAACAGTTTGTGCAATACCACTACACAACAACACAAATGTAGTAACAACAGATGTATTTTACAAAGTTGGAAGTGGCGATGAAATTATGGGAAAGAGTGGAATTGCCCATATGTTAGAGCATATGAACTTTAAATCTACAAAAAACTTAAAAGCTGGAGAGTTTGATAAAATAGTAAAAGCTCACGGTGGTGTAGATAATGCATCTACAGGTTTTGACTATACTCACTATTTTATAAAGAGTTCTAGCTCAAATATGCCAACATCTATGAAGCTTTTTGCAGAGTTAATGCAAAACTTGAGCCTTAAAGATAAAGAGTTCCAAAAAGAGAGAAATGTAGTAGCCGAAGAGAGACTATGGAGAACCGATAACAGCCCCATTGGATACCTTTACTTTAGACTATTTAACGAACACTTTACATCACTTAGTTACCACTGGACACCAATAGGGTTTATGGCTGATATTAAAGGGTGGAATATTAACGATTTAAGAGAGTTTCACGATAAATTTTATAAACCAGAAAATGCAATTTTACTTGTAGCTGGTGATATTGATAAAGACGAAGTATTTAAAGATGCAGAAAAATATTTTGGCAAAATAAAAAATAAAAAGAGCCCATTTAATAGCTCGCTATTTCAAACTTTTAAGCCACACGAAGCACCAAGAAATAGTAAAAAAATGGTAATAGAACATAAAAAAGGTAATAGCGTAGAGACAATCGCAATAGCTTACTCTATTCCTAAATTTGATGACAAAGACCAACTAGCTCTTTCTGTAATTAGCGAAATTTTAAGCAATGGTAAAAGCAGCCGACTATATAAAGATATGGTAGAACAAAAACAGATGGCAAGCACTGTTTATGGCTATAATATGGATTTAAAAGATGCAGGAGTATTTATATTTTTAGCAATGGCAACACCAAAATATAGTGGTGAAGATTTAGATAAAGAGATATTAAAACAAATAGAGCAATTAAAAGAGGGAAAAGTAACACAAGAAGAGTTAGATAAAGTAAAACTAAATATAAAGGTAGGCTTTTTAAAAGATTTAGATAGCTCTAGCTCTATTGCATCACTATTTGGTGGCTATTTAGCACGAGGAAATTTGAAACCTTTATTAGAGTATGAAGATTTTTTAGATAAAATAACGCTGAAAGATATCCAAGAGGTTGCTAAAAAATATTTTGACAACTCGAAATCTACAACGATAATTCTTAGGAGAGATAAATGAGTTCATTTATTGTAGGTGCGACAACGGCACTTATTACACCATTTAAAAATGGAAAATTAGACGAAGCAACATTTGCAAAACTAATTCAGAGACAAATAGATAACGGCATAGATGCAGTATGTCCAGTAGGAACAACTGGCGAGAGTGCAACATTAAGCCATGATGAGCATAAAAGATGTATAGATATAGCAGTAGAGGTTTGCAAAGGTACTAATACAAAAGTTTTAGCAGGAGCAGGAAGCAACGCAACACACGAAGCAATAGATATTGCAAAACATGCAGCAGAGTGTGGCGTAGATGCACTATTTTCTGTAAGCCCATATTACAATAAACCAAGCCAAGAGGGGCTTTACCAGCATTATAAAGCGATAGCTAGCTCTGTAGATGTACCATTTATGCTATATAATGTACCGGGTAGAACTGGTGTAGATATTTTGCCAGATACTGTAAAAAGGCTATTTAACGATGTGCCAAATATATTTGGTATCAAAGAGGCTACTGGCTCGATTGAGCGAACAGTAGAGTTACTTGCAAAAGTGCCAGAGCTTTATGTTTTTAGTGGCGATGATGCTATAGATTTTCCTATTTTAGCAAGTGGTGGTAAAGGTATTACATCTGTAACTGCAAACTTACTGCCAGACTTAAAAGCAAACTTAGCACACGCAGCACTAAAGGGCGATTTTAAAACTGCAAAAGAGCTAAACGATGAGCTTTTTGAGATAAATAAAGTAATGTTTTGCGAAAGCAACCCTATACCAATAAAAGCGGCTATGTATATTGCAGGTTTAATAGACACTTTAGAGTATAGATTACCACTAGTGCCACCAAGCAAAGAGAATATGAAAAAAATAGAAGAGACAATTTCAAAATATAAAATAGTAGGAGCATAAATGAGCAGTATGAAAGGTAAAACTTTAGTAATTACAGGTGCTACAAAAGGAATTGGAAGAGCAACAGCAGAGAAATTTGCACAAAATGGTGTAAATGTTGCTTTTACTTACAACTCTAATAAAGAGGCAGCAGATGAAATTGCAAAAGAGTTAGAAGATAAGTATGGTATTAAAGCAAAAGCTTATCCGCTTGATATTTTAGATACAGACCAATTTAAGCCACTATTTGCAGCAATCGATGAAGATTTCGATAGAGTAGATTTTTTCGTAAGTAACGCTATGATTTATGGACGCCCAGTAGTTGGTGGATATGGTAAGTTTATGAAACTTCGCCCTAAAAAAGGTTTGGCAAATATCTATACAGCAACTGTAGGTGCATTTGTGGCAGGAAGTCAAGAAGCAGCCAAAAGAATGGAAAAAGTGGGTGGTGGTTCTATTGTAACACTTAGCTCAACTGGTAACTTAATCTATATAGATAACTATGCAGGTCACGGAACAAACAAAGCAGCAGTAGAAGCAATGGCAAGATACGCAGCAGTGGAATTAGGCGAGATGGGTATTCGTGTAAATGCAGTAAGTGGCGGACCAATAGAAACAGATGCCCTAAGAGCATTTACAAACTACGAAGAGGTAAAAGCAGAGACAATTAAACGCTCTGCACTAAATAGAATGGGAACACCAGAAGATTTAGCAGGCTCTATCTACTTCTTATGCACAGACGATGCAAGCTGGATTACAGGACAAACAATAGTAGTAGATGGTGGAACTACTTTTAGATAATGAAAAAAGATGCACTCAATATTCCAAATATATTAGCCTTTATAAGGCTTTTACTAGCACCAATAATGTTTATACTTTTGGTAAATAGAGATTTACCAATTTTTCAAGGTATTCACTACTCGTGGCTAGATTTTTTGGCTGGCTTTATATTTGTATTAGCAAGTGCAACAGACTTTTTTGATGGCTATATAGCAAGAGAGTTTAATCAAATTACAACTCTTGGTGCTATATTAGACCCTTTGGCTGATAAAATGCTAACTTTAGCAGCATTTCTAGGCTTAATGATGCTACATCGTGCGAGTCCATGGGCAATTTACCTAATTCTAACGCGAGAACTTTTTATTACAGGGCTTAGAGTTAGTGCTATAGATAAAGGTATAGATATAAGTGCAAGTTGGATGGGTAAGGTAAAAACAGTAGCTCAAATGTTTGCTATAGGATTCTTGCTTATGGAGTGGCCATTTGGTACTACCCTACTTTGGATAGCTGTATTTTTAACTCTATACTCAGG